>CAZXBK010000005.1:0-13525 GCA_964638765.1 uncultured Synechococcus sp.
CAGGTTCAAATCCTGTCATCCCGACTTTAAAATCAATTCTTCATTGGAATATCCTTCTACAAATTTTGTAGGAGGTATTTTTTTTATGCTAAGGTCGGAACCAAATTAATTCTCTAGTGCTGATTGCACCTACTGGGAATTAGAGCATTCTAGATAGTTTTTTATTTGGAACTCTTCTGATTTCTCCCCGTCTCCTTAGGTAATTGCATAAGGTTGCGCACCAGTTACGGAATTCTGTGTTGGAAACATTTTAAGTTTGAGTTTATTGGCTTGAAACTTGGTGGGTTCAATGCGCGGAAATACATATATTTGGTAGGTATTTCTCGGTTCCAAAACAAGCGATTATTTAGCTGTCATTTTTTGAGGTTTTACATTTATGAAAAGTCTTGTTCGCTTCGGTCATCGGATGTTGCTCGCTGGAGCAGCGATCGCCGGAACTACAATGGGGCTAACCTTACCAGCATGGGCATTACCAGAGGACGTTATTCTACAAAAGCTAGAAACCGTCCCTATGTATATGCTGATTACCGACGATGGGCAGCCAATTTTTGCGAGCGTTGAAGGCGAAAATGGCGAGGAACCTGTTGGTGTAACAGGCGTTTTTGTTAGTCCTTCTGATGCAGAAAATCTCGTACTTGCTCGCCGTGAGGAAGCCAAAACTTTACTTGATGCGGAGCAAGCGAAACCAAATAGTAATCCATCCACTGTCTCTGTTCTTACTGAACAGTATGAATTGTGGCAAGAGGCGAATATTTTGCCCATTGGTCTAGACCGTATTTACCAATTTGCCCAAAGTGATGATGCTGAAAATTTGACCTTTAAGTTTTTCCCCACAGTAGAGCAGTTAGAGGCTGCGTCTCAAGTGATTGAAGGCGGCTCTTTCCCCGGAGTACCTCTCTTTTTCCTTTCAATGCAGTCCACTGATGAGAGTGGCAATCCGGTTACTACCTTCCCGACCCTAGAAGCTGGCGGTCAAATTCCTATTTTCTTTGAAGTTGACCCGATTTTAGAGCAGATTCAGGGCTTTGATAATCAAGATAATCTCAGTATTAATGTGATGGCGTTAGAGGTCTTCATCTCGAAACTTGCCAATGATGAGCTGCCCCAGGATGAACAAGATTTCCTCAAGGAAATGACGCTAATCCCGGCAGAGGAATCGGCTCTGCTCATTCAGCAAATTATTGAAAGTACTAGCGGTGAAAATGGCAACGTTCCTCAATAACTGAGAGAATCAAGCTCAAGAACTACATAAGCTAGAAAATTGAGCAAAGCATCAACCATTATTTCCGCATCCGAATTACATCAGTGGCGACAATGGGCCGAGGCTCAGGCGATCGCCGCTGATATTTCTTTAGGAGAAATTAGCTGGTTTTTACAGGCGCTCACTTCCGTGACGGCATTGGATTTAAAAATAGGCATTAGCCGGGATGTCGAAAGCTCGGCGAGTCTTGCTGAGCTAAAAAATCTTTGGGAAAAACGGGTTGAAGAACGGGTTCCTGTGCAATACCTTGTCGGCAAAGCACCTTGGCGAAACTTTGAGCTTATTGTGACACCAGATGTACTCATTCCTCGTCCAGAAACTGAGTACATAATCGATTTAGCGCGGGAAGCCGCAGAGGAGAATCCAGCCTTAACGACAGGTCATTGGGTAGATCTAGGGACAGGAAGTGGGGCGATCGCCCTCGGTTTAGCAGAGCAATTCCCGAAAGCAACCATCTACGCAGTAGATCAGAATGCAGCAGCTCTTGATATCGCCAAACGAAATGCCGCAGCCTACGGCATGCTTGAGCAAATTCAGTTTTTCCAAGGGAGCTGGTGGGAGCCATTCCAAGAAATGCAGGGCAAAATGAGTGCCATGATTTCCAATCCCCCGTATATTCCGTCCAAAATGCTAGCTGGTTTACAAGCCGAAGTATGTTGCCACGAACCCCACAGTGCCCTAGATGGTGGTGCAACGGGCCTCAGTGATATTGAAGTTCTAATTAACGAGTCGCCAGATTTTCTGATTTCTGGAGGTCTTTGGCTAATTGAGTTGATGCGGGGTCAAGGTGAAGCTGTTGCTGATTTACTAATGCAAAATGGTAGCTATACTCAGATTAGAGTTATCAATGATTTCTCCGGCGGCGATCGCTATGTCTTAGCAAAAAAAAGATAGTTTCCTGAAATTCACCGGATTTATTAGTCAGAATTCAGCAAAACTTTATTTTTCGGTGTGGGCGATCGCCCCTCAAGTGGGAATAATTAAATAGTGTAAAAGCATAAATAGTTTTTTTAGAAAGTTTGTTTTTAACGTTGAGGCAATCCAATCATGATTCTCTGGAAATATTTCCTAACTTTAAATAAAAGGGATGAAGAGCAAGGATTTACCATTGCCCTGGTGCTGGGCTTCGGACTCTTTATGATTTCGATTGGATTGCTCTCCATCAAGATGGGTAGTGATAGCCAAGTCAACTCACAAATACAAGAAAGAACCTACCAGGCTCTTGCCGCCGCAGAAGTAGGAGCAACTCAGTTTCAGGAATATCTTAATCAGGAACCCCTTGTCGCAACTCTTCCAGCTTGTAATACCAGAGATGCTGATGGTAGTTGCCTTGATACAGGCAGCGCTTCACCCAGTTGGGCAAACCCAGACTTAAGTGCATTGCCAGAATCAACAAACGACGGGAATGAGCTTTGTTCGGATGCAACTAGTGTCGTTGTTCCTCCTGATATTGCAAGCTTAGCTACCAATAATCAAACTTGGACACCTATTGATCCTAATGATCCTGCAAAAGGAGAATATCGTCTTTTCAGTTATTCTTCCAGCGATAATGCGGGGCAATTTCCAGCTGTTGGAACTTTAATCGTTGATGGGCGAACCAGAGAAGCAAATCGTGGTACTACGCGTTTAGCTGTCAATATACCGATTAGAGAAGTCTCCCAACAAGATACAGCAATTGAGCCTGGATTGTGGATGCAATTTAATGCATCGGCGAACTTAGGTTCTCAACTAATCCGTGGCAGCGTACTTATCGAAAATCAGACTTGTGTTGCTAATGATCCTAGTTCAGGACTGCCTAGTCAATTGTTGAACCGCTCACCTATCGTAGTTGAAAATGGTGAGGCTACAGGCAGGCTACTGGCTAGCCGCCGTGAAATGCCGGATACGCCAGATTTGCCCCCACTCTTCAACCTACTATCGGAAAGCCAAGTTTTTAACACTACTCTTCCTCGTGATACGGATTTAGCGTATGAAGGTGCATTTCACTATCTTGTCCCGAAGCTCGAAGCAAGTGGCAATCCTAGTATTGAAATTGCCGATGGACAACGAGTAGTCTTCTATATTCAAGGCAATCTGGAGTTTAGAGGAACCGTTAATAGACTTTCCTCGAACAGTAGTTCAAAAAATCTGGAAATTTACGGCAACACAACAGTTGATGCTGGCACAGGATATCTAGGTTCTGACTACAAGTATGGCTGTTATACAAGTGCAGCTGGCGCTTGTCCCACGCAAACAATGAAGCTTGTTGGTACATCTGAAATCAGCGCCTTTATTCATGCACCAGAGGCGTGGGCTTGTCTGACTGGCGGTGGAGCTCCAACGAATGCTAATGTCACTGGAGCAATTTGGGTCAATCAGTGGGTTGCCTCTTCAGATGTCTTCGGGATTCCGAGCGGCATGAACAATTGCACCGGCGGTGGTAACGATAGATTAGTTATTGATTCTGTGGAGCGAGATTCAAACGGTGACCTACAGTCTTTACTTCCTGACAACGTAAAAACAGATCTTTTACAGCCTGTTACCACTGTGGTTCCACGTCTCTCAGCAAGTAGTAATTGGGAAAGACAGGAGGTAACAGAAAATTAGAAGTACCATCAAATTGTTCTTGTCATCTTCAATGCAGGTTAGTTGAGCTGACAACCATACAAAGTACTAGCGAAGCTAGCTAATGTAAAAGGTTTTGTAATCTTGCTTTTCCTAAGTCATAACAATATGTTCTACCAGCACATCCTCAATAAAAAGCAAACTAATAATTCACAAGCTAGTGGCTTTACTCTGATTGAAGTCTTAGCTGGTATTTTGATGGCCACTGCCTTTGTCCTAATCGCTAGTCAGGCGATCGCCATTTCTGCGGTGTACCGTATTCAGGCACTAAGGAAAGCAGAAGCCCTTTTAGCCATTCAAGACGATTTAGAGAGTGTCAAATTCGTCTCCCTACAAATTCCCGCAACTCAAGCTAATTGCAACACTGGCTACGCTGATACATTAATTGCCGCGCTGCCTGCGACCACTAATCCAACTTTGCTCAATAAAGATTACAACCTAACGAGGACTACTCTCGAAAAATCTGTGGATCAGCCCCACGTTATGACATTGAGTTATGCCGTAACCGAACCCGATAGTGGTGTCGTGATTTCTGAACTTTATACCGAGGTGATTCCTAATGCTGCATTTGAATGTAACTAAAGTGAAAGATCCTAATATAAATAAAGGTTTCACCTTAATTGAGTTGTTAGTTGCAACTTTAATTATTGGTGTTACGGCGGCGATCGTTAGCCCCGGGATGCTAGGATTTGTTGCCCGTAGCAAAGTAAATACAGCTCAAGGAGAATTACAGGGTCTTTTACAAGAAATTCAGCGCTCTGCAATTCAAAAAAGTAGAACCTGTAATATTATTTTGCCCAACAGTGGCGATTCTGGCACTTTCGAAATCACATCAGTTGTCTCACCAGTTCCCACCCCACCGGATTCTGGTGAATCCTGTTTGCCAATCGCAGATCGAACTTTACAAGACGTGCAAATACGTCACAATTTCCCGGCAGCTTTAGATATTAGTAACAGCGACAATAGCATTTTTGATTTTAGAGGAAATACTGAAGATTTTCTAAGTAGCGATTTAGTTATTGTTTTATCTAACGAAGACACTAATGCGTTTCAAAAATGTATTGTTGTTTCTTCTGGCTTAGGTTTAATTAGAGTTGGAAATTATCCAGGTGGTGATACTTCTACTGATGTAGCACAATGCTTTCCTACCGCAACTAACTAGCCAATGTATTTTAATATCTACTATTTAGTTCTTTTTAATACTAGAAAAACAAAGAGAAATACACTTTAGAATCTCCCTAATTTCACAAATCCAAGATTTATTTCTCATCTATTTCCTACTTTTTATTGAAATTACAACCCTCAAAT
Organism: uncultured Synechococcus sp.; assembly: GCA_964638765.1. Taxonomy (GTDB): domain Bacteria; phylum Cyanobacteriota; class Cyanobacteriia; order Cyanobacteriales; family MRBY01; genus MRBY01. The sequence continues at coordinate 5,174 of CAZXBK010000005.1, forward strand.
AGCAATGAATACTGAGAATCAAAATTTTTTGAAATTACTTTTTACGAACAAGAAAAATAAAGGATTTACTCTCATAGAATTGCTAGTCGCTATTTTAATGAGCGGTATTGTAATGGTTGGTTTGGGGGCAGGCATGGTTGTCATCCTCAACAACAACAAAGCGTCTGCTGCCAAAATTGATGTGAAAAATCAACTGAATCGGGCGATTGACTACATCAATGAAGATGTCAAAGCCGCGCGTGCCGCGAATATCGAGCAAGTAGCAGGCGTCAATACGACTTTGACATTAACTCTGTTGCAAGATGACGGCACTGACTACACTGTCAAATATTACTTACAGGACGCAGCAAATCCGTGGCTAGGTCCCAAGGTTTTAGTAAGAGAAGAAGATGGTGGTACTCCTCAAGTTTTAGTTGATCGTCTAACTGAAAACGTAATTAGTAGTGGCGACTTCGGTTGTAGTGGCACTGGAGAAGTTGGAACTGACTTGGGTCTTGGTGGCTTTCAAGCCTGTGTTACCTCGGCAACTGCTTCAAATGATTCAAATATATATAGGACCCGAATTTCTCTTTTCGGCGAAATTTTGGATGTTGAAGGTGAGAAAGGCGACTCTACAGTTCTTGAAGTCAACTCGGATATTACTTCTCGAAGTATTGCTCCTAGTATCGACCCGCCAGTGCTGACATTTGATCCTCGAAGTGATCTATCGCCCACATTAGAGTGGGAAGCTATCGACAACGCGACAGGATACGAAATTTATAAGTGTTTTACTGACGACCCAATTGATAATTGCACGCCAGATGTGTTGCTTGGCTCGACAACAACAAGCACTATTTTCGATGATACAGAAGCAGACCAGCCAACTAGGCGAGCTTGTTACGCAGGTGTTACTCTTGCTTCACCTCTGACTAGTCGCCTTGGAGAAGAAGTTTGTACTATTATTTCACCGGAAAATCCTCCTGCTACAGTTAGCGGCTTAACTGCTAGTGATGATGCAATTCAACCTGTGGTTCAGTGGGCTTATGATAGTACGGCGATTGAATACAAGTTGTATCGATGTACGTCAACTAGTTCTACAAGCCCGACCTGTTCCATCGATCCTGCTGTTGATACTCCTGTCGATACATTTTCGACAATTACTGAAGCCGACTTTCAGGAAAATGTGCCATGGAGCGAAGCTATTAACACCAATAATGTGCCAGCCGAAGGAGAAGCTTTTTGTTACGCAGTGGTGGCCACCAATGTTCGTGGTGATTCTTCTCTAAGTAATCTAGACTGTGGCAAGTTAAATGCAGCGCTTGTTGTTGATAACAACTTGTCTATTGCCTTCACCAACTTCGATACGAGTCAAATTCAACCAACCGGAGTGACTTGGAATACTGTCCCTGATGCTACGCGGTACGAAATACGTCGCTGTGAAGCGTCTTCTTGGACTGACACTTGCGATCCAGAAACCGAAGGTAGTGTGATTCTAGATGACTTGGCTGCAAATATTGTTCCATTTCAATACGACGAAATCGGCTTGCCTCCAGCAGATAGCAGGTACTGCTACGCGGTTCGAGCAACAAACGAAACAACAGCTAGTCCTTTCAGCTCACCTGAGTGTGGAGCCGGCAGAGCTCCTGAATGTAGAATAAATTTACCTGAGCTGGGTCTGGGTTCTGCATCAAGCTACCTAAGTTCTGCAACTGAAACAGATCGCCAAGGTTTGATCAATACATTTAACAGTTTTACATTCAACGGTTTCACTTTCTTTAATCCTCCTGAAACTTTAATTGAAAACTCAGGTGACGGTGCAGTTCTTCACACCGTTGAATATGAATCGAGTCCGGGAGTTTATGAGAGTGTTGAAGATGGAAATGATACGCGAACTTTACCTTGCGATGCCCAAGTTCGCTTCAAGTGGTTCTATGTTCCCGATGGTTCACTGGGAGTTCCAACTTTAACGCTTACCCCCGGTAATCCCGACGACAGATCAAACCTGAGCTGGACAGCCGTAGACGACGCAAATGTGTATCGCTTGTATCGATGTCAGGCAAACGATGGTGAAACTTGTACACCGAATACCAACTTTTTCTCTAGAGAATATAATGGAGCCAACCTGTCTTACAGTGACACCGACCGGCCAAATAATAATCCTAGTAAGCGTTTTTGCTATGTAATCGAAGCTGCCGACACTACAGCTAATCCTGATGTTATCGGAGATCCTAGTGCTCCAATTTGTGGTAACGCTCGTTAATTGCTCAACTGGAATCGATAAGGGCCACTAACAACCTGTGCTCGGATACTATTCTCTAATAGTGGTCTAAGGTCTTAATTTGTATAGTAATTGCGAATAAAAACTAAAGTTTTCTCTCTTGGGAGTCTATTGCTGGCAAGTTGAAAAGCGTCTCGAGACCTCTGCTGCTTTGCGAGAATCTTTTCAAAGGAAGGATAAAACTACTTTTGTTATTTGATTGCAAGTACTATGTGTATATCAATTTGTCATAGTTGATGCACATACTAACGTAACTTGTTTAAGTTCTTTCAAGAATAATGACAGTGATGATTGCACATTGATAATCATGTTGAATATGTTTTGAAGACGATTTTGGGCTTCTCTAGAAGATACTTGCAAATTTCCAACCTGCAAGATCTAATAAAAAACAAAAAGGTTGCTCACATTAAAACATATAAAATAGGAAAGAATTTCACGGATGAATTTGATGTGAAAAAGTTGTGAGTGTTTAATAATTTGGATGAAAAATGGAGATTCCTCGTATCTTGTTTTGGAGAAGATATTTGGAGAATGTAAATAAATTACTCTACAGACCTTAAGATTTATGGAGACCCATTTATCACCTTAAACGGAAGGAAATTGTATAAAGCTTTCGAATAAAAATGGATACTTTCTTGTCGTGACAGTCTTGTGACATGTTCTCGGTTCTTCATAAGTTTCATAATCTATCGAAACCTCTTCCGCTCTACGAGCACTTTTCCTAAGGAATGATGCCAACACTCTCTAGAACTTATTCGGAATGACGATATTCTTCCTATCCGAAGTAAAAAATACATATTGAACTTTGCAATGAAAAAATACCTCCACAAAATTTAAAATCTTGCAGAGGTATTGTTGTGAGTGCGTTAGAAGTACGAAAAGATTATCAAGTGGCTAGTAAAGCTAGCCACCCAAAGAGTATTTACGCGTCAACGTCGCCTTCAACTTTTTTCTTGCGGAAGGCAGCACCTGCAAGACCGAATAAGGTGGGAAGAATGGCAGCAGGTGTAGGAACTGCAGTTACTCCGAACCCGTTGAAGGTAGCACCTACACATTCTGCTTGGCCATCACCACCACACATACCGGGGTTCGTTAAATCTGTTGCCTTCAGTAAAATGCCAAAAGTGGTAGCAAAGTCAGTACCTAGACCAAACGGCTCAAGGAGTAGATTTCTCACTAAGTCAGTAACATCAACAGTGACCGTATCGCCAACACTGAAGTCGCCAGGTGTATCTTCGGAACCAATAGTAAAGGAAGCCAAGGGATTAACAGCAGGAGTTAAGATTCCGCCCAAATCATCAGTTAGTGGTTGTTCGTCAGGGGTTACAGGTGTGAAATCTAATTCTTCAATGGCTGTACCGATGTACCACAACACATCAACAGCACCTGTATATGCGTTGCCTAGGTTATTGCGAGTACCATCCCCTGAAGTACCAGAACCACCTTGAGATAGAATGTCGAAACTTATGGAATAAGTGTTAGAAGCGATATCTATAGCTTCTTCATCAGTCGTTGGAATAAACGGAGCGAGGTCGAATTCGACATAGCCGCGGAGCTCGGCACCAGTTGTTTCATCTATGCCGAATTCTCCAACCTCAATAACTCCGGGGTCGTTAAAAAATTCGAACCCATCGGCTGCAGTTCTTCCTTCTAAATCGTATTGAAGAGTTTGTGTTCCGTTATTGACGAGAATACCGAGACTCTCAGGTACAAGGTCAAATGCGCGGGCTTCAGGAATGGGAGCGAGAGCTGTGAATGCAATAGAAGTAGCAGCGGCTATTCCAGTATTAATAACTAATTGTTTCATTGGGATTCTCCAAAATCTGAGAGATTAGCTTAGGTGGCAGTGAGCGGTTTAGTTTCTAATAGGTATCAAACCCTTGAGAAAGTTAAGTACAGTAAATCCAAAGGTTTACGGGACTCAATACACCCCTATTAACTTAACTTTGCTAAAAAGCAGACGACTATTTAGACCTCTTGATTAATTTCAGAGCCAACGTTTAACTAAAAATCTACTGGCTACTTCTACTTAATCGCTTTGTGTATGGGAATTAAATAGTGCCGAGAACTTGAGTAAGAACTTAATTTAGGAAGTTGCTTTTCAAATCTCACCAATCATTATAGTGCTATGCCTTCTTATATCCTTGCGTGTTCACTCGCAAAAAAGGGCGAATTTGTATGTCTTTTCAATAAAGCTATTGTGAAGTTACGATGAAGTGTAAATAGGGGCTATCTGAAAAAGGCAAAAACTACTGCTATTAAAGGATTTTGGCTGGTCAAAATGTTTTCTAATGAGTAGCTAAAAATCAAAAATAGCGCTGCAAAAAACTGGGGGAAATCAGAAATCAGCTTCCTATAGTTTTCGTCTACTTAACAAAAGGTCCTCACTGCTAGATGTTGAGTCAAAAGCATCGTGCTTTACTAATTAGGGATTGAGACTTTCCTGTTGGGTGGTTGGCGTGGAAGTTTTTTTGTAAGTTCCGTAGGCTGTCGCAACCCCTTCCGCTCTTCGAGCACCTTCCCCAAGGAAGGAAATTAATAACTTCTAAAATCTATTCGAGGTGACCATATCGTCGCGAATGATGAGAAGTTCGAGCTTCATTGTTTGCATATTGATGCGTTTACGTGAGTATTGGACTTTATATTATTTCTTTCAGTGAGTCTAATAGAGTACAACGCGAAACAATTGGCGATCACCGCTCTTCCTTTGTAGTATCAGCTCTCTTTTTATCATCTCTACTATGTTAGTTTAGTGCATTGCAAAATAGGTTAACCTAGATATTAAGAACGCCGCAAAACACTTATAGATAGAGGGTTTTGAGATTTTTATGAGTCAATCAGTTTTTAAAGCAGATACTATTTTTTCACCGGGAGAAACAGTTGTCACTGAAGAAGGTAGTAGTTTTTCGAATTTTGTACAAGAAACGGTAGCTTTGACGAAACGCTTGGTCATTCAGCTTCAGCGTCGCCCTTCTACTTTGATTGCTGGAATCGTACAGCCATTTATGTGGCTGGTGCTTTTTGGGGCGTTGTTTTACAAGGCTCCACAGGGATTATTTGGTAACGACATTAATTATGCTCAGTTTCTCGCTCCGGGCATTATTGTATTTACTGCTTTTTCGGGCGCGCTCAATGCAGGCTTGCCTGTAATGTTTGATCGGGAATTTGGTTTTCTAAATCGTCTTTTGGTTGCACCACTGTCAACTCGCTACTCGATTGTGGCGGCTTCAACTGTTTACATCATGGGATTAACGCTCATTCAAACAGCGGTAATTGTTGGGGCGAGTGCTTTACTGGGCGCGGGTTTGCCTTCTGTTGCTGGATTGTCGGCGATCGCCTTGGTTGTATTTTTGATTGTTTTCAGCGTCACGGCCTTAAGTTTGGGTCTTGCCTTTGCGCTGCCGGGACATATTGAGTTGATCGCGGTTATTTTTGTGACAAATTTGCCTTTACTTTTTGCGAGTACAGCCCTTGCACCATTGGACTTTATGGCGAACTGGCTACAGATTGTGGCGAGTTTAAATCCTCTAACTTACGCGATTGAACCAATTCGTTACCTATATATGAATGCTGACTGGTCTTTGGGTAGTGTTGTGTTTAACTCTCCTTGGGCAGATTTGAATTTTACGGCTGTGCTTGGTCTTCTGACTGTATTTAGCGCGATCGCCCTAACGTTGATTCAGCCTTTATTGAAGCGTCGCTTGGGTTAAAGCAAAACATTTCAAACTGAATTAATTGAACCTAATAAAAAACTAATAAAAAAAGGGAAGGCTAGAAAGCTTTCCCTTTACTGTTTTAAGGATGATTTTCAAATCTAAAGTGGAGCAAAAGACTTATGCTGCAACAGCTTCAGGCTTCTTGCTGTTACGGATGCCTTCGATAGCAGTCGCATAATCATCAGCTTTGAAAACTGCAGAGCCAGCCACAATTGCATTCGCGCCAGCGTCAATAACTTGCCATGCGTTGTTGGGCTTGATGCCGCCGTCAACTTCGATCCAAGGATCAAGGCCACGCTCATCACACATCGCGCGGAGCTTCTGAATTTTAGAAACCATAGAAGGAATGAAGCTCTGACCACCAAAACCGGGGTTCACACTCATGATGAGAATGAGGTCACACACATCGAGAACGTGCTCAATGATGTCTAGGGGAGTAGAGGGGTTGAGAACAACACCAGACTTCTTGCCCAATTCACGAATTTGGCAGAGGGTACGGTGGAGGTGAGGAGAAGCGGTGTGCTCAGCGTGGACGGAAATGATATCTGCGCCAGCTTTTGCAAAGTTTGCGACATACTTCTCAGGCTCAACGATCATGAGATGAACATCGAGGGGCTTTTTGGTGTAGGGGCGAATCGCTTCAACGATTAAGGGGCCAATGGTGATGTTGGGAACGAAACGACCATCCATGACATCAACGTGGATCCAGTCTGCGCCAGCTTCGTCTACAGCTTTGATTTCTTCGCCAAGGCGGCTGAAATCGGCGGATAAAATGGACGGGGAAATCGCAATTTTCTTATCGGTCATGGTGGTCGGTTCCTCTCAAGTATTCTTAAGTGGTATCAATATTAACAAAAGTTTGTATCAATTCTTGTGGGGAATCTTGACTTTTTTGATGATCTTTTTTAGTGAATCTTGATTTTGAGGGGATATCTGTGGCGATCGCCAAATTTTTAGCAAGATTAAGGTTCACGTTCGGGAGTACGGAGCTGGTCTTTCATCCGTTTTGGTAGCAATAATTTATTTAGATCGCGGAGCTGTTCCGGCGTACCCATACAAATTAAAGTATCGCCAAACATTAGTAATGTATCGCCAGTGGGGCCAGGGATTAATTTTCCCTCAAATTCCCCATTGTCACTGCGGCGGATTGCTAAGACTAAAGCCCCTGATTGCACTCTCAGACGGGCTTCGATTAAGGTTTTGCCAATATATTGACCACATTCTTGATCTATTCGAATTTCTTCGATGTAATAGGATTTTTCGCTGCCAGTAAATAAGCCATCGACAAAATCCATTACTTGGGGACGCAGGGCAGAAGCCGCTAGACGACGGCCGCCCGTGATGTATGGAGAAACGACTTCATCTGCACCAGCTCGTTTTAATTTTCGGAGTCCTTCTTCGGTACTGGCGCGGGCAACGGTGCGGAGTTTCTTGCAAAGTGTTTTGGCGGAAAGAACAGTATAAAGATTTTCGGCATCGGAGCGTAGTGCTGCAACGAGACAAGCGGCTTTTTGGATTTTGGCGGCGTAGAGGGATTCATCCAAGGTGGCATCGCCTTCAATGCAGGTGTAGCCTAGTTTGCGGGCAGCGACGATTTGTTCGGGATTCGAATCGATCACCACAAAGGGAATATTTTCTTCAAAAAATTCCTTGGCGACCTGCATCCCTGTTCTGCCGAGACCACAAATAATGTAGTGGTTTTGAAGGCTAGTAATTCGTTTTTGTTGTTCTTGCAATTTTCGCCACTCCTGGACGTAGCCGCCAATAATTGCTTCGGTAAAGCGGTTAACAATATATCCAATGTTAATCACCCCCAACACAATTAGGGTGATGGTGAAAAACCTGAGGCGATCGCTGTCGAGGGGACGCACCTCTCCGAAACCAACGGTAGAGATGGAAATCAAAGTCATATAGACAGCATCAGACAGAGACCACTGCTCCACGACTTTGTACCAAGTCGCACCACCGAGACAGAGGCCCAGGAGGGAAAATCCACCGACAAGCAATTGTTTTTTAAGTCGTAGATATTGTTGCTGGATGCTGTACACCTTTTTTCTTACCTCAAGTAATCATGACCTTTGGCTCTCGCTGGTCTGTAATTTGGATTACACTCAATACAACATATTTTTCGGCTTAGTGCCGCCACACTTCAGAACTCAACATTGATACTTGATCTTGATGGGGAATGTGGTGACATGTAAGTCTTCTTCAGGATTCCTTGTCGTAAACAAAGAGGAGTAACTCGTGAGTCCACAAACGATGCTTGACCATGCCCCTGCCCAAACATTTGACCCTGCTGATTTTAATCAGTATGTGATGAATACGTATGGACGTTTCCCGGTGGCGATCGCCCGTGGGGAGGGCTGTCGTCTGTGGGAT
>CAZXBK010000005.1:13535-55133 GCA_964638765.1 uncultured Synechococcus sp.
GCAAAAGTTATCTTGATTTTGTTGCGGGGATCGCAACTTGTACTTTAGGTCATGCCCACCCAGCTTTGATCGATGCGACCAGTGAGCAGATCAAAAAGCTCCACCACATCTCAAATTTGTACTACATTCCGGAGCAGGGTGAGCTAGCAAAATGGCTCGTTGAACATTCCTGTGCGGATAAGGTTTTCTTCTGTAACTCTGGTGCGGAGGCCAATGAAGCGGCGATTAAACTTGTTCGCAAATATGCCCACACGGTTTCAGATTTTCTAGAGCAACCAGTTATTCTCTCGGCAAAATCTAGTTTCCATGGCCGGACTTTAGCGACAATTACGGCTACTGGTCAACCGAAATACCAAAAGCACTTTAACCCTCTTCCAGACGGGTTTGCATATATTCCCTACAACGATATCCAAGCACTCAAAGAGGCGATCGCCGATATTGATGAAGGCAACCGTCGCGTGGCCGCAGTAATGCTCGAACCGCTCCAAGGGGAAGGCGGTGTCCGTCCCGGTGATATCGAATATTTCCAAGCGGTACGGAAAATTTGTGACGAAAACGAAATTTTACTTGTGCTCGATGAAGTGCAAGTGGGCGTTGGCCGAACTGGAAAATATTGGGGTTACGAAAATCTCGGTATTGAGCCAGACATCTTTACCAGTGCGAAAGGCTTGGCTGGTGGCATCCCCATCGGTGCAATGCTCTGTAAGGATTCCTGCGCTGTCTTTAATCCCGGTGAACACGCGAGTACCTTTGGCGGCAACCCCTTCTCCTGTGCGTCGGCGATCGCCGTAGTGAATACCCTCGAAAAGGAAAACCTACTCGAAAATGCGAATGCTCGTGGTCAGCAACTCCGTTCTGCTCTAGAGACTTTGGCACAGAAATATCCCTACTTCGTTGAGGCGCGTGGTTGGGGCTTGATTAACGGTATGGAAATCAAAGCCGATATTGATTTAACGTCCATCCAAGTGGTGAAAGCGGCAATGGAAAATGGCCTGCTAATTGCGCCCGCTGGCCCCAAGGTGCTGCGTTTTGTACCGCCTCTCATCGTTTCTGAAGCAGAAATCAGTGAGGCGATCGCCCTACTGGATAAGACATTAGCAGGCATCACTGTCGAATAAATTTTGCCTTTGAACAAGTGAATTGAGGGACAGATAGTAAACATATCTGTCTCTTTTTTATTGGGTGGGTAAGCATCAGAAAAGGCGTTTTACAATCGAGAAAGTGAACTTGTTTCTACCGCAACGACTATGAGCGATCGCCTTTTTTTTCATCTCGCTATTCCCATCACTGATACCGAAAAAGCGAAGGAATTTTATTCAGAAGCGCTCGGCAGTGGAGTGGGTCGACAAAATGCAGGTGCTGTGATTTTTGATTTTTACGGGCATCAGCTCGTTGCCCACGTGACAAAGGAACCACTTCAACCTCAGAAAGGCATTTATCCAAGACATTTTGGTATTACCTTTCTCGACCAGCAGGATTGGCAAACAACTCTCGACCGAGCGGAAAAACACAACCTCACTTTCCGCGATCGCCCCCGCTTACGATTTGAGGGGAAACTTACAGAACACAAAACTTTTTTCCTCGAAGATCCTTTTTATAATCTGCTCGAATTTAAGTGGTATCGCCACCAAGAAGCGATTTTTGGTGGTCAAGAAGTAAAAGAAATCGGCGATCGCCTTGAGCAAGCCTGACTTTTAGGACTTAACTCGTTGGCGTTGGGATGTTTGTTTTTTGCGAGTCAATAAGGTCGTTAAGAACAAGCCAAAAATGAGACCAAGGAAATGGCTGTAGAAACTGACATTGGTCGAGCTTAGGTCAATGGCAAATTGCAAAATGATAATCCCTGAGATGAGCTGAAATTGCTTGCGGGCTGATTTTGATTTTTCCCGTTGCCACCCCTGAAATAAAATGACGGCGATCGCCCCAATCATGCCCATAATTGAGCCGGAAGCTCCGACCCATTGGCGGTAGGAAAAGCGAATTTCTTCCGTTAAAAATATTGACCAGCGCGGCCAACTGCCGAAATCCACACCCTGAGCAGCGGACACCAGGATTAGTAAGGTCAACATTGCCGCAACACCGCTGGCTATATAAACGAATAAATAGCGACCTTTGCCAAGATGCCGTTCAACGAAACTGCCAAGGAGATAAATCGTTAAAAGATTTGTGAGTAGATGGGCAAAATCGACATGGATAAACGTTGCGGTAAAGACGCGCCACCATTCGCCTGCTATGACAGCAACAGGGGTAAAACCAGCCAAGTCAATTAGAGCGCCCCGTCCTACTTTGAAGTTGAGAATAATGCCCGCTACGAACACGGCAATATTGACAAAAACCAAAAATAAATTAATCGAAAATCCCTGTTTATAAATGGGGCGACGCTCTAATAAATTCTGATAAGAACGGTCAATATTGGCTTGATTAATATTGCGGGTCAGCTCAGCAATCAGCGGATAAGATTCTGGCTTAAGAAGCTGTTCAGCAGGTTGAGGCGGGTGCTTGAGACGAAAGGCGATCGCCTGTTGAAAGTTACTGTCTGGATTTTCGGTGAGGGTTTGTAGTTGTTTGGCTGCAATACGTTTTTCTCCTGCCCCATACCAGGCGATCGCCTGCCAAAATTGTTGGATTTCGTTGGGATAGACCGACAGGCAACCGGATAATAATTTCTCGACAAGTTTCACCTCACCACAAAAGGCCGCCGCAAAGAGCTGAACCAAGTGATAATTAGTGCGATTGCCGCCCCGCGCTAGTGCCTTTTCACAGGATTTTAATTGCAATAACAGTTCGTGGAGATGCCCCGTTTCCCCCAAAGCACGGCAGTAATACATCAGCAACAATGGATCTCGCAGGTGAGATTTTGTTTGCAACCATTGCAATAGTCCCGCCCAGTCAAACTGCATCACATACACCGTGGCGATCGCCTGTTGTGCCACAAAGCCCGGACTACTTTCATAGGGAGCTAATATTGACCGCGATTGGGTAATGTCCCCCTGTTTTGCTAGCTCTAATGCCCGAATAATTTTGGGTTGCGACCACCAGTCATCAAAGGGGTGTAAATAACGTAGAGTAAATGCTAAAAACCGCGCTTTTTTGTAATCCTGTCGATAAATTAGCGACTGGATTTGCCTCAAACCAACAGACGGCAGCACAATTAAAAGTCCCCATGCAATACCACCAACCCAAACTGCCAGTTGCATCGAAATGAAATTGCTTCCCCAAGTCAGCGCCAATACCAAAATTGCTTTGTAGAGCCAACCTTTCGGGCGGGGAGACGGCGATCGCAGCGTTCGAAAAATCAGTAGGCCGCAGGATAAAGAGATGCTGTAAAAGAGTAAAAAATACCAGTTCAAAAACGCCATAAAATCTGGGTGTCGAGGCAAAAATGTGACGAAGGCTATCTGTTATCTTAAGTGAATATATTTTTTGACTTCTTAAACGAACCTGAATTTACCCGATGAAAAAGCTGTTGCGCTCTGCCTGCTGTCTAGTGGCCCTTGGTCTCTTTAGCTGTACTGCCCCCGAACCCACCTCTCAGGACTCGGACACCACAACCCCAGCCGCAACGGAAACTTCGACTGAAGTACTGCCCCTCGTTACTGGCGCTATTCCCGATCAAGATCCAGAAAGACTACAGCGTCTCTATGGTCTCTTGGCTGATTATTTAAGTGAAACTCTTGAGATTCCGGTGGAATACAAGCCAGTTACTGATTATCGAGCGGCAGTCACTGCGTTTAAGGTTGGTGACCTAGATCTCGTTTGGTTTGGGAGTCTCACTGGTGTCCAGGCACGTCTCCAAGTCGAAGGAGCAGAGGCGATCGCCCAGCGGGATATTGATGCAGAATTCCACTCGGTACTCATTGCAAACGTTAATAGTGGTCTCGAAGAATTAGCGAGTGACGAAGAATTGGCGCAAGTAAAAGGCAAAACCCTAACCTTTGGCAGCGAATCTTCCACTTCCGGTCGCTTGATGCCCCAGTATTTCCTCGAACAGGCTGGCGTTTCATTTGATGACCTTCAGGGAGAAGTTGGTTTTTCTGGTTCCCATGATGTCACCATTAAGCTCGTTGAAGCTGGCACCTACGATGTCGGCATGCTCAGCGAAGAAGTTTGGGAAAGCCGTTTAGAAGCAGGCGAAGTAGACACCAATAAGGTCAAAGAAATTTGGCGATCGCCTGCCTATTTCAACTACCACTGGGTCATTTCCCCTGAAGTAGATGAGCGTTATGGTGAAGGCTTTAGCGAGAAAGTTCAAGCGGCGTTACTCGCTCTAGATATCGAAAATCCTGAGCATGCTGAAATTTTAGATTTGTTCAGCGCCAACAAATTCATCACCACAACCAACGAAAACTACGACAATATCGAGTCAATCGGTCGGCAAGTCGGCAAAATCCAGTAGGGGTGATGGGGAGGTCTTTTCTTCTCTCGATTTGATGACGCGGCGAGGGGGAGAGTCGGTGATCGGGAGAGAGATTTGTTATCGCAGAAATTGCAGTGATAAAGAATACAGGTTTTCGCTTTTTCTCCGTTTCTCCCTTTCCCTATGTCCCCGCGTCTTCTTTACTTAAGAGTTAACCTGAACTATCCCAATTCGGCGATCGCCTGTCGTACTTGCCAGGAGAAGGTTTCCGCGCGTCGAAACATTTCCTGACCTGTGTGAAGATAGTCTTCGCTGTAATTTAGCGTGAACCATTGAAATTGTTCTAGTCCGTCGCTGAGGTGATTGAGGCAATAGTAAAGATCACGGGCAACGCGAGCCACATTGGCAGGATTTGGCAGGGACTGAAAAATACTTTGGGCTTTTTCTAGAGCTGCTTGGGACGCTTCTAAATAGTCCATAAATTCCTGCATCAACTCATCATCAAAAGGATCAGCCGATAGCGCCTCGATTTGTTCCTCTAGTGGGTCAATGACCGCGTGAATGGTTCGATTGAGGGGACGATAAATCTTTTTTAGCCAAACATCTAAATCCGGTTCATTGGAGCGTCGCGGTTTAACGGTTATTCCCTGGGCGGAGCGAATCCCCCGAAAAGTCGAGGCATCGCGAGCGCGATCATATTGCTTGCGCTGCTGAACATCCCCGAGGATTTCGTAGGCATGATTAATCTCGACAATGCGTTCTTTCCCGTTTTCTACCGTCGTTTTAGTACAAACATCTGGGTGAAATTGCTTTGCCAGTTTACGGTAGGCTGTCTTGATTTCCTGCTGCGTTGCTCGTGGCGAAACGTTCAGGGCTTTGTAGTGGTCAGGGGCAGACGGCATAGTCAAAATTGCGGTGGGACACAACGGTTTGAGACTGTCGTTATGCTAACTAAATTTGCCCTCGACGATCGCCTTTTTTCGTGGAATTTTCCCAATGTTTTAGTACAGCTTCGAGGGGAGGATGCGGAGATTCTGGCGACTCAAGTTTAAGCGTTTACCTTTGTCCAGTCGATATAGTCTTGGATTAACTGTTGGAGAATTTGCTGTTTAATGCGTTGTAATACTTCACTGAGGAGGCGATCGCCTGTTGCTTGCAGGAGCGATTTAGGCGTTAACCATAAAGGAGGGGGCAAAGGCAGCTCAATAGATAGATTTGCCTTTCCACTTAGTTGTAATTGACCCTCGCTATTCCTTTGGCAAGCTAAAGTTCCAACTACCGTTAGCTCTACGCCATCCATAAACGCCTCTAGACCCTTGAACTCGTAGTCCAGACTCTTAAGGTGCACAGTATTCTGGTGATCGCACCAAATCCTTAACGTCACAATTGGCTGAAATTGATATAAATCCAGAAAACCAATCGGTTGCATCTTAAGGCGAAACCGATCTTCGGCAAGCTTCTCCGTGAGATCCGGATTGGCAATAACCCCGACGATACGATCAATTTGCTGTAAATATTTATCGATTGCTGGAGACAACTCTGGCGCATCTAGCTGCACAAGCTCTACTGCTTCAAACCGACTCCGCATAAACCCACTCAAAAACGACTCAAATACTTTAAAACAGTAGTTTAAAATCGACCCTTTTGGCGATCGCTTTTCCCCAGAAATATCCGAAACATGAACTTTTTTAAAGCAGGATAAAGCCTCAAAATCTCAGAAATATCCTTTAAAATCCTAAGGAAAAAGTGCAGATGTAAAGCAACGTAAACTTATATCACCTTTTCGAGAGGGGGCTTCAAGCCCTGCGGTAAACTAACCCATAATCCAGAATGCTGACACATAAAACCACATTCTTGTAGGAGTTAACACTCAATGTCTCATAGCGTTAAAATTTACGACACTTGTATCGGCTGCACCCAATGCGTCCGAGCTTGTCCTCTTGATGTCCTAGAGATGGTTCCCTGGGATGGCTGCAAAGCAGGTCAGATCGCATCTTCTCCTCGCACAGAAGATTGCGTTGGCTGTAAGCGGTGCGAAACTGCTTGCCCCACTGACTTCCTCAGTATCCGAGTTTACCTTGGTGCAGAGACCACCCGCAGCATGGGTCTGGCTTACTAAAACACCTATTTAACAAAAACTTTTTGTATTGGGTTTTATAACAAAACCATTCACTTAACATCCTTCAATCATTCTGGTCATTAGCAGAGAGGCATTTATGTCCTCTCTTTTTTTATTGGAATCCACATCCCAAATCACCTCAAATGACGCAACTATCCTTTACTTTTCGGGGCGATCGCCGTGCTTTGTAGTGAATAATAAAATCAGCATCTTCTAAAGAAACTGTCACAGATTTAAGCCATTTCAAGGGTTATTTTACTAAGTTCCCTGTGATATGAAGTCAAGGGGCTAAAAATTTACAGCTCAAAAAATCTATCTTTCTCTCCATATGATCGACCTAACGTCCCATGCCGCACTCACTAGGTGTTTGGTAAAAGACCCCATTAAATTGCCCTCTACAACGACTTTGGCCCAAGCAACTAAAGTGATGGCCGATGAAAATCGTTTATGTGATGTCAATGATCAAGATAAAGGACAACTTGGCAGCAACAAATCTAGCTGCATTTTGGTGATGGAAGGCGATCGCCTGATCGGTATCGTGACAGAGCGGGATCTATTACAGCTTGTCCTAGAGGAAAAAAACTGGGAGCGTATGACCCTAGGGGCAGTGATGAGTTCCCCTGTCATTACCGTTGATTTAGAAGACAACCTCAATCCTGTCACCATTTCTCAAACATTACAAAAACACGGGGTACGTCATCTCCCGGTACTTCATCCTGCAGGTTACATTTACGGCGTTGTCACCCATCGCCTCATCCGCCACACCATTGAAGCTGCCCATTTATTACGATTACGCTTCGTCAAAGAAGTGATGGTCGAGTCCGTCATCCGCAGCGAAAAAACAGATTCTTTATGGACCTTGGCGCAGCTGATGGTGGAACACAATATTGGTTCTATTGTGATCGTCGAACCCCATCCAAAATTAGAGAACGAGGCGATCGCCAGCGGTTTAATTACCGAGCAAGATATTCTCCAGTTTCGCGCCCTAGGCTTAGATCTACGCCAAGTCACTGCGGCAGAGGCTATCAGTGAAGCCCCAAAATCTATTAGGACGACAGATTCTCTGATTCAAGCAAAAGAAGTGATGCAGGAAACCCAAAGCGATCGCCTCATCGTTACAGGTCGCAGAGGAGAGATGTTGGGGTTGATCACCCAATCTAATCTCCTAGAGGCGATGAACCACAATGAAATGTTTAAGCTGATTAACTTTCTAGAGCAGCAAATCGAAGAACGCACCGATGAGCTAGATCGCATTAACCTAAAACTCAGAGAAGAGGTCGAGGAACGCCGCAAAGCAGAACGTCGTATTAGA
Source organism: uncultured Synechococcus sp. (assembly GCA_964638765.1). Classification (GTDB taxonomy): domain Bacteria; phylum Cyanobacteriota; class Cyanobacteriia; order Cyanobacteriales; family MRBY01; genus MRBY01. The sequence goes on from CAZXBK010000005.1 coordinate 21,324, forward strand.
CGACTAACCCTCATTGACGAACTAACGGGTTTATATAATCGCCGTGGTTTTTTCTTCCTCGCAGAGCAAGAACTAAAACTTACCCAAGAGCGAGCACTGCCATTTTCTGTCTTCTTTATCGACGTTGATCACCTCAAAACCATTAACGATAGGTTTGGTCACGAAACAGGTGATCAAGTGATTATCGATACAGCCCAACAATTGCGGGCTTGTTTCCGCAGATCTGATATTATTGCCCGCCTAGGTGGTGACGAATTTACTTGTTTTGCTTTAACGAATAGTACGGAAGCTGCCCTCGTTGTTCAGCGTTTAGAAGAGGCGCTAACTAAATTTAATCAACGCCAAAAACGCCCCTTCACCCTATCTTTGAGTATTGGCTACGTTAGCTATGATGAACCCCGCGAAGTGTCTCTGCGGGAATCGATTAAGCAAGCCGACGAAAATATGTATCAAAACAAGGCCCGTAAACGCAAAGCAATGGATGATGATTAAACGGTAAATGGCAAATTTGAGGCGATCGCCAATCCTTAATCTCACACAATCCTTACACCAGTCATTTGCCTAAGTAATCCCCAAAACTGTAGAATACGAAGTTCCGTAAGCTAATAGAGCTATACCGAAAAGCATTATTTGTATTTATCCGTAAATCATTATGAGTAAACGTTTACAGGTCGTCCTAAATCAGGATGTCCGCAAACTCGGCACTAACGGCGACCTCGTAGAAGTCGCTCCCGGTTATGCCCGTAACTACCTTCTTCCCCAAGGTATCGCATCCCTCGCTACTCCCGGCATTTTGCGCCAAGTAGAGCAGCGCCGCGCTAAAGAACAAGAACGCCTCGCCGCTGAGCGGAAGGAAGCAGAAGATCGCAAGGTTGCATTAAAGACTGTCGGTAAGCTGACAATCCGTAAGCAAGTTGGTGAAGATAACCTTATCTTTGGTACTGTTACCACCCAAGATGTTGCTGACACAATTAAAGCAATGGCTGGTCAAGACGTTGATCGTCGTGGCATCACCATCCCTGAAATTAACAAAACAGGTAATTATCAAGCGCAAGTTAAGTTACATCCAGAAGTAACTGCAACTGTTGATTTTGAAGTTGTTGCTCTCTAGAGATTACAGTCTCCTATTTGAGGAGTTTATTCAAAATTAATCTAATTAAAAAAAAGGGACAGATGCCAATGCATTTGCCCCTTTTTTATTTTTCATTATGGTGATTTCAAACAAGGATTAAGAAGTTTCCTTCTTGGGAGGGGCTAGGGGTGAGTTGCAGTAGGTTGCGCAACCTATCGAAACCCCTTCCTCCTTCGGCACCTTCCCCAAGGAAGGACAATAGAAAAATCTAGACCTTATTCGGAATCACTATATGTAGCTCATCTAGCCTATCGAAACTCCACCACTTCCCACGCTTTTCCCAAGAAAGGAGATGGCAGTGTCCCAAGTTAGTTCGAGACAAGGCGATTAGCTGTTTGCTTCTTCAATCATCTGGTGAATGAGAGGAGCAAGGATGATTTCCATCGTGAAGCCCATTTTGCTACCGGGAACAACAAGGGTTGTATGGCGGGACATGAAGGAATTAGGAATCATGTCGAGTAGATAGCGGAAGTCGATATCAAATCTTTCTCTAAAACGCTTGTTTGTGTGGACAACAACAAAGCTTTCATCGGGAGTCGGAATATCACGGGCAATGAAAGGATTGGAGGTATCAACAGTCGCAACACGCTGGAAGTTGATGTGGGTGTTGGAGAACTGGGGCGTAATGTAATTTACGTAGTCAGGCATCCGACGCAAAATTGTGTCAACGATCGCCTCAGCACTGTAGCCGCGCTCTGCATTGTCACGGGAAATTTTTTGAATCCACTCAAGGTTCACAATGGGCACAACGCCGACAAGCAAATCGACATATTGAGCAACATTAACGCCTTTATCTTTGTCGATTACGCCACCGTGGAGACCTTCGTAGAAAAGAATATCGCTACCTGTCGCAATATCTTCCCATGGTGTAAATTCACCGGATTTGCAGTCTGTGCCAAGTCTGCCGTTATGGAATTCGGCTTCGGAGGGGTTGTGGAGATAGTAGCGCTTTTGACCTGTGCCAGACTCGCCGTATTCTTTAAAAAGTTCTTCGAGTTTATCGAGGATGTTGCAGTAGAGACCAAAGTGACTGAGGTTTTTACCGCCTGCGGAGGCTTTTGCCATCATGTCACGCATGTCTGCACGGTTGAACTTGTGGTAGCTGTCGCCTTCAACGACGACAGGGTTGATGTCTTCGCGACGGAAAATATGTTCAAATGCACGCTTTACAGTGGAGGTTCCAGCGCCGGAAGAGCCTGTAACTGCAATAATCGGATGTTTTTTAGACATGAAGGATAAGGTTAAATCTAGGTTTAATAGGCGGTTGCTAGATATCGACGCGGAAAATTTTATCTAACTGACTTGCGTTAGCTACGGCGATCGCCTCGGTGGGAAATCGCAATTATCACGGAAATCTAGCGGCGAGATTTAATAGGTACTTATATAAGTGGTATCCCGTAGCACAGATAATATCAGTCAATAGCGATATCGTATATTGCTGTTTTGATGTTCGTTTTTTCAACGCGGCGATCGCCCCTCTCCTCGACGGCTAAAATCTGGCGATCGCCATCCGTTATCGCTATTGCAGTTTGCGTCTGAGATGGGAAATTATGGCTGGTTTTACTGGGGGCTTCTACACTGGAATTTGCCCAGTAACCCAAGGAGAAAATGCCGCAATACCAAACTGGTCAGCGATGGTCTTATCAAACCCGTCCTGAAGATCAAGATTCGACGCTAATTATTGGCGCAATAGAGACAGAGCCTGCCATTGTTCACATCATTATCGAAAAGGTGGTGCTAACAGGTCTCGGTGAGTCGACGGATATTTGTCATTTACCCTTCGCTGAAGCTGCTCTAAACAATAGTGTGACTGAGCTGCTGGAGGAAAATGTTGCTTTAGATTCTAGTTTCACAGAGGGTTTAACAACATGGAAAGAACAGAATGGAGGGGTCTTTCAGTTAACGGTTGCTGAGGCGATCGCCACCATTGCGAATGTGACCAAAGCTTCGGCTCAGGACACTTTTGACGGGATCGTCGAAAGAATGCACGCGGAGCAATCGACAGAGGCTATTCGCGAGGTGTACCGTAAGTTGTTTGCCCTAGAAGAATGGTTTTTTCTCTGTAAGTCAGGTAGTGAAGAAACCCCAGTGCAGTTGCAATTTGAAATGAATGGTGGATTTTCTTCGGCAGTGTTGGCCTTCACCAGTGCGGAAAAGGCGATCGCCGCTGCGGATAAACTTAATCTTTATCCCGATGGTGCAGATATTCGCCTGATGCCCGCCGACATTGATAAGGCAATTATTTGGCTGGATAGCGAGGAATGCCAATGTGAATGGGTTTGCTTTAATTTGACCCACAAACACTTTCCGCTCTACGTTGCCGACGCAGTGCGCATGAATTTGAAGCGCTAGAAACTAGCAACTATAGTCACCCCGAATTACTTTGAGACCTATACAAAATTTGTGTTTCCCTTGCCTCCCTTTCAAAGGGAGGTGGCGAAGCCGGAGGGATTGTGGATTTGGGGGATCAAAATTTTTAGGCGAATTACACATCCATAAAGCCCTAATCAAAACCCTAATTTTTCTAAAAGTGGTTTGGTCGAAACAATATGTTTACTCAGTCCTAGTTTTTCTGGCGGTACACCAAGGGCGAGGGAAACCAATTGGGGCAGGTGAATAATGGGTAAACCTAATTTTTCGCCAATCACTTTTTCCACTTCCGGTTGACGCGAATCTAGGTTGAGATGGCATAACGGGCAGGGCGTCACAATACAATCTGCCCCTGCGGCGATCGCCGCCTTGAGATGTTTGCCTGCCATCCGAAACGACTGTTCTGTCGCGTAGCTAGACAAGGGCCAACCGCAACATTGGGTTCTCCCTTCATAGGTGACGGGTGTTGCGCCCACTGCTTCAAATACATTTTCTAGTGATCGCGGATCAACTGGATCATCAAAGGGAATCGTTTTCTGAGCACGTAATAAATAGCAACCGTAAAAAGAGGCGCACTTTAAATTTTTGAGAGGCTTTTGCACCTTTTCGCGCAACTTATCGAGGCCATAGTCCCCGACTAATGCCCAGAGGATATGTTTAACTTCCGTCGAACCTTGGTAGGGCGAACAGCTTTCTTTTTCGAGGAGACCGTTAATTTGCTCAAAATATTGGGGCTGGTTTTCCTTTGCCTCCTTGAGCCGTTCATCGACATGGCCGATCACTCCTTGGCAAGTGCTGCAATGGGTGAGGAGGGGCAGGTTTAGAGATTCTGCGAGGGCAATATTACGGGCATTAACCGTATCTTCGAGGAGTTGGGATTCTTCTTTATAGGTGCCAGAGCCACAGCAGGCGGCTTTTTTTAATTCGATGAGTTTTATGTCCAGAGCACTGGCGAGAGCCGTTGTAGAGAGGTGAAGCTCCCGGCAAGCTCCTTGGGCGACACAACCGGGAAAATACGCGTAGCTCAACATTTAAGCCAAACCTAGGATGAAGTGAGTTCTTTTTTATCTTATCGTTGGCTTATATCCCAAGCGGCGAACAGTCACGTTTTGTTATGTCTGAATCTAGAAATCATTCCGATACTGCTCTACTAATGGCTTTGCAGCTAGGGAAAATACAGGCGGGTTTCCTTGGCCAAACGGCTCACGAGTTGCGATCGCCGATGAGTCACATCATGAGTTTGCAGCAATTAATTTTGACGGACTTATGTGAAAATCCCGCTGAAGAACGAGAATTTATTTCCCAATGCTACGCCGCAAGTAAAAAGTTTATGAAGCTGCTGGATCTGGTGGTGGATGTCTCGAAACTCGATTATGGTGCTACTCAGCCAAAATCCGCACCCTTCGATCCCATTGGTGTCATGACCGAACTGGAGTCGATTTGGGGCGTGAAGGCAAAAAATCGTAATCTTAATCTCCAGTTTCCGACCGTGCCAGATAATGCTGAAATTCCCATGACAGGCGATCGCCAACGTCTTTATCAGATGTTCGTCACGCTAATCAATACAACGGTCAATGAAACGCCGACGGGAGATATTTCGTTCAACTACAAAAAAGCACAGGGCGATCGCCTCGCCTTTCAACTGCGCTCCCAGTGCGATCACAATTTTTGGGAAGACACCCGCGTCAAAGATTTAGAGATTAAAGCAAAACCAACGCTGCAAGAACTACAGGCCGCCGCCGAAGCCTTTGAGTTTTCGCCCTCCCTAAAATGGCAACTGTGCACAAAGCTGAGCGCCACTCTAGGGGGGCAAATTAAGCGAGACTATAGTCCCGAGGGCGTTATACAGGTAACGGGTTGGCTTCCTCTAGCTGACAAGAAATAATACTCACTGGATGATCGTGGTTGTGGAGCACCATTGTGGTGGTCTGGTTTTCTTTAAAGCCAATGCGCTCGTAGAATTTTTGTTGGTGAGTGGTCATTAAATAAATCCGCTCTACCCGGTTCATGCGGGGATGGCTAATGAGGGTCTCAACGAGCTTGCGCCCTAACCCTAGTCCTTGGTAATCCGGATGAATCACCACATCCCAAATCGTGGCGCGGAAAATGCCGTCGGAGGTGCCACGGGTAAAACCAATCATGCGATCGCCGTCCCATACCGTAACCACTGGATCGCTGTATTCAACTGCTGTCTGTAGATCTTCTAAAGAGCGAGACTGTGCCCAGAACGCTGTCGCATCAAACAGTTCGCGCAGCTGATGTATGTCTACTTGATCTTTCTCTACGGAAAATAGAATGTTACTGCAATCCAAAGTCTTAGCCATAATCACACGCAGGGTAATTGGGTAGTAAATAGCAAAAGCAAATTTCAAGACATCGTTACCGAGATTTTTCGCGCATATCTGTCGCAACGTTGCTTCTGACTAATGGCGATCGCATAGTGTTTACGCTTCTTCCCATCAACCCGAAATCTGATGCACCAAACATCGCCGAAGAATCCTTAGAATATCAAGTTTTCTAACTGACCCTTGATTTTCGACCACAATTGTAGCGAGCAGAACTGAAATTGGTGTGAGTTTTGACCACAAATCTCGGCTGCTATTTTAAGAAACGATAATATTTCGGTTATCGGACAACTTTTTGAGATGAGTGGCTACTCCCTTAGGAAGTCAACCAACAAAGGATTTTTTTAAGAAAAAGCAGCGGTAAAACAGAGAAAACCACCTATTTGCGGACTTATAAAGCGTGAAACTGTAATAACTTCGCAAAAATACTACTGTAGATTCAACGATTGGAGTTAACCTTAAATTTGAACGAATCTCTGAGCACGATACGGTAACAAATCCAATGGGCAGAATCTTTATTTCCGCAGGGCACGGTGGCATGGAAGGGGGTCTCCTCGATCCCGGTGCTGTTGCAGGTAATACGACAGAAGCACAGCAAATGATTCTTTTGCGGGATCAACTCGTGCCAGAAATACGCCGCCTAAAGTTAGAGGTTTTGGCTGTACCGGATGACCTCAGTGCGGTAGATACGATTCGTTGGATTAATGCCCGTGCCCGCTCGGGAGATATTGCCCTAGAGCTACAAACAGATGCTTTTACTGACCCCAGCGTGAGTGGCGCAACGGCCTATTACATTGCAAATAATAGTGATCGCAAAGACCATGCAAACCTTGTTTTAAAGTCTTTGTTGCGCCGTGTCCCTGAACTGACCAGCCGTGGTGCTCGCCCTGATACCCAGACCGGTTTGGGTCGTTTACCGTTTTGCCGCGAGGTGGTGATTCCGTCATTGCTCCTTGATGTGGGCTTTTTAACCAGTCCTAGCGATCGCACCCTTTTGATTAACCGTCGCAAGGATTTTGCCCTAGGGATCGCGGAAGGTTTAGCGGCATGGCTACAGGATCTCAATGGTTTAGTGCCCAGCACTCCGGAAACGACCTATCCTGCCATCAATATTTTGATTAATAAGCAGTCCTACGACGAGCAGGGGATTTTGATTAATGGCAACTCTTACTTGCCTGTGGATCTCGTAGATCGCCTTGGGGTAAACGTTCTAGCTCAGGAATCGTTGCGTTTAGTGCAATATCAGGGCATCGTCTATGTGAAGGCGATCGAGCTGCGGAATTTTAATGTGACTGTCGGTTGGGATAAGGATACTCGCACTGTTATTTTGTCGTCGATTCGGGCGGTGTGTCCGGGGCAGCTTGACCGGATTATGGGGGTGGGCAATACCTCTGAAGTTCAGATGATTGTGTTCCTGAAAAATAACAACCCGTCCGCACTTCAACAATTCCCCGAGCTACCAAAGCTCTACCGGGAAGAGGCGGCGATCGAGGGGGTCAATGCGGATATTGCCTTTGCGCAAATGTGTCTGGAAACATCTTTCCTTCAATTTATCGGCGATGTGGATGCGTCTCAAAATAATTTTGCCAACCTAGGTTCGGCAGGTGGCGGTACTTCTGGAGCAACTTTCCCCAGTGCCCGCGTCGGTGTGCGTGCCCATATCCAGCACCTCAAAGCCTATGCCAGTCTTGAACCTGTGGTGCAGGAAGTTGTTGACCCGCGCTTCCGGTTTATTACCCGTGGGATTGCGCCGTTAATTCAGCAACTGTCTGGCCGGATGTCGGCTGATCTACAGTATGGCGATCGCCTACTCGCGATGGTGCGTCGTCTCTACGAATCGGCACAGCTTTTATAATTCATTTGATCAAAAATCTCGCTGGGAAATCGGGGCGATCGCCGTTTAAGATAAGGTTCGGACATTTTCGGAAATGGAGAAATAGACCATTTATACGCCGCCCCTTGCCCGCTTGATCGAACAATTTCAGCGTCTCCCCGGCATTGGCCCCAAAACTGCCCAACGTCTTGCTTTGTATATTCTTAAACGCCCTGAGAAAGATATTGAGGCCTTTGCTCAGGCATTGCTTAATGCGAAAAAGCAGGTGGGGGTTTGCCAGACTTGTTTTCATCTGTCGGCAACGTCGATTTGTGATATTTGCAGTAACCCGAAACGATTGCAAGACACGATTTGTGTAGTGGCGGACTCAAAGGATGTGATTGCCCTCGAAAAAACTAGAGAATATCGCGGCAAGTACCACGTTCTCGGTGGGGTGATTTCACCGATGGATGGCATTGGCCCGGAACAACTCACGGTTCAAAAGCTTGTGCAGCGTGCCAGTGAGGATGACATTAAAGAAGTAATTCTCGCCATCAACCCCAGCGTGGAAGGGGAAACAACGACTTTGTATGTTGCGCAACTTCTGCGACCTTTTGTGAAGGTAACGCGTATTGCTTTTGGTTTGCCGATGGGTGGCGACCTCGAATATGCGGATGAGGTGACCCTTGCCCGTGCCCTCGAAGGTCGTCGCGAACTCTAGGCAAAAAAGTTCATTTTCATTAACTAAATCGTAGGGGCGACATTGCGATGCGCCCTCAGTTAACCGTCGCAGTAAAGCGAGTATCGATGGGCTGGAACGGTTGATTATGAGCAGTTCGCGAACTGCCCCTACAATTTTTGACTAAGGCGATCGCCGGAGATTTATTTTTTGTCGAAATTTTTAGAAGGTGTTTTCTTTGACAATCTCGGCAAGGGGTAACTGACCGGGCTTATCCCAAGGGTCTTGAGTTCTTTTACCGATTGCAACCATTGGCCCCATGATGTGGTCGGGCGGCAAATTTATTAATGCTGCAACTGGCTCAATCTCGAAGCCGATCATCGGACAGGAGTCGTAACCCAAGCCCTTCGCTGCAACCATTGCTGTTTGCATGGCGATGCCGATGGAGCGTTGTACTTCATCTCGCTGCAACCATTCTTTGCCTTCGTAAAAGGGGCCGATCATCCCGGTGATTTGTTTCGTGACTTCTTCTGGTGCGTTAGCCCAATAGCGTTCGGGTTCCTTTTCCCATGCCTTCACGTCGCCGGTGAACACGATTAATAACGAGGCATCGGTAATCTGAGCTTGGTCAAAACCTACTGCCCGGACTTGTTTGCGGAGTTCTGGGTCTTTGATCACGACGAGTCGCCAATGCTGAATATTGAAGCTAGTGGGCGACTGGATAATGGCTTCTAATACTTTTCGTTCGATTTCGGCTGGCATCTCATGATCTGCATCAAAATGCTTAATCGAACGGCGTTGATAAACGGCTTCAAGGGTTTCCATTTTTTGCTTGTGCTCCTAACTGCGGCGATCGCCCCACGGACGACTACTGTCTTTAGCATAGGCAACTGTCCCCCACTGCTTCGTCTATCTAAATGTTTAAGTGATCCCCACTGGGTCTATTCCTATAATTAGGGCGATCGCCTTTCTCTTCACTCCATGCAAAAATCAGACTTAGCTCAATCTGAAACGATTAACTTTGCGAAGCACCCGGAACTTGTTAGCTCTTTCAAAACAATTTTGGGTGAGATTGAAACGGTCATTGATGTTTTGCAGCGGGAAGAACTGGATTTTGAGTTACTGGTCAAAACAAATCAAGGGCTACTAAAAGATTTACGATTGGCAATTAGTAAATACCCTGAAGCGGAAGAATATTACCAACAACATTTGGACGAATTGGGTGACTTAGAAACTCTCGACGGTTTTTTTGAAAACCCTGAGTATGTCGAAGAAAATCGTGGCGATTTTATCAATCACTTCAAGCAAATTCATCAATGTATTGAAAATCCATTAAGTTCTACCCTTCAAGAAAATCAAAAACCTTTATATTACTTCACTACACATGTTTTAAGAGGTCACCAATCGAGGGTTGAAAGCGTAAACTTTAGTCCTCATGAAGATATTCTTGCTTCAGCTTCTTATGACGGCACTGTACGGATATGGAATATTTTTGGAGAAGAGCTACAAATATTAAACGGTCACACAGAATCGGTTAATTGTGTGGTTTTCAGTCCAGATGGAGGTCTTATTGCTTCAGGCTCTTCAGATAATACTGTGCGGATATGGAATCTCTCGGGGGAAGAACTACAAGTACTCCGCGGTCATAATAAATCTGTACATGATATAAGTTTCAGTCCTGACGGAAAAACTATTGCATCTACTTCCTTCGATAATACGATCAGACTATGGAACCTAGATGGAGAAGAATTAAAAGTATTTCGCGGCCATGAGAATTATGTTAGAAGCTTAGATTTTAGTCCAGATGGAAAAACAATAGCATCTGCTTCTTCTGATGAAACAATAAGACTTTGGAACATATCCAGCGAGATATTCCAAATACTATCTGGTCATACAAACTGGGTGAACAGTGTATGTTTCAGTGACGATGGAAGAATAATTGTTTCAGCTTCTTCTGACAGAACAGTTCGACTGTGGGACAACTTGGGCAATGAATTAAAAGTTCTCCACGGTCATACAGATAGAATTTTAAGTGCTTGCTTAAGCCCCAATACATCAATAATTGCCTCTGCATCAAGAGACGGAACAGTAATACTATGGGATAAATCCGGAATAGAAGTACAGATATTAAGACATAACTCTCCGGTCAGAAGTGTAAGTTTCAGCCCTGACGGGAATACCATTGCTTCAGCTTCTGATGATGGAACAGTAAGATTATGGGAAAAAAGTGATCAACAAATCACCTACATACCTCAAGGGATTAGTAATGATTTAGCTCAGGGCGACGACCAACTCAGTATTGAAGATGAGCTTCAGGCGATCGCCGATGTTTTATTACTACGCCAATTAGAGCCGCCGATCGCCGTTGGAATTTTGGGAACATGGGGCAGCGGAAAGTCATTTGGAATGCACCTCATTCAAGAACGAGCCAACGAAATTCGGTGTGCTGATCGCCGAGCTGTTGAAGCGTGGGGTAAAGGCTTAGATGACGATGATCCCGATAGAGAAAAGAAACTGTCGCCATATGTTGGGCATATTTATCAGATTAAATTTAACGCTTGGAGCTATGCCAAATCGAACCTGTGGGCGAGTCTCATGGGAGAAATTTTTGCAGAGTTAGATAAACAAATTACCTTTGAGCGCCAACTCCAAAAAGCAGGCGTCGATTTACTGCGAGGCGGCAAAATTTGGGAAGCCCTCGAAAAACTCAATGAAGGCGATCGCCAATATTTTCTAGAACAAAATCTAGATCAAGAAACCTTCGAACGTCTACGAAAGATCGAACTGAAAAGCGAACTCCAGAACGAACTTCTCGAAACTCTGCGGCGATCGCAAAACCAAGCCCATAAAGATATTCAAGCCCAAGAAAAATTATTAGAGCAGACAAAACAAGCTCTTAAACAACGCCAATGTGAAATTGCAGAGAGCATGGACAACAATCTAAACCTTGCCCTTGCCTCATCACCAGAACTCATTAAACAAGTCCATAAACATTTCGGTGAAAGTGTCGAACTAAAAATCACAGAAACAATTCGCACAAAAGATCCAGATTTTGACCCGCAAAATGTCAAAGATCTCATCGAAGTTTTTGGGGATAGTGCCAACCTCTTTTTAGGCGATCGTAAACCCGAAGTCCTATCTATTCCGAGCCTCAGAAGATGGCTACCTAGGGTGTGGAAACCACTATTAATCTTCTTAGTTTTAGTCTTTATTTGTATTCTAATTCCGTGGAAATTTTATCCTTGGTTTGATAAGCTCCTCGCCGCAAAAGCAGACAGTGAAACATGGTCTTTCATCACCAGTGCCATTGGCTTATTAGGCTTTGGCACACCCGCTAGTTTTAAAGCACGGGATCTATTGAGCCACTTTAGTGATTGGTCAAAGGAAGCGAAACTGACCCTCCACGAAACCCAGAAAAAGCTACAGCAGGAAATGCGCGTAGCAGTCGAGCAAGATCCCAAGGCCCAGAAGCTCAATGCCCAACTAACAACCCTCAAGAAAGACATTGAGCACAAACGCCATAAATTACCAGAATTGCAATACGATTCCCTCGCAGAATTTTTAGGCGATCGCCTCAAGCCAGAAAACTACAGCAACTACCTGGGCATGATCAACCAAGTCCAAATCGACTTGCAAGATCTCAGCGACAAACTATTACCCCCCAAAGAAAAACGCGACGAAAAAATCAAAGAGCTTTTCCCCCGTGGCGAACCGAGAGTCATTCTTTATATTGATGACCTAGATCGCTGCCCACCGAAACGTGTTGTGGAAGTCCTCGAAACAGTCCAATTACTGCTTAAAACCCAGCTATTTGTTGTTGTCCTAGCCGTGGATGATCGTTATATTGCGCGGGCATTAGAAGAAGTTTATTCCGGCGTTTTGAAGCGGCGCGGCAAACCTTCCGGTATCGACTACCTCGAGAAAATTATCCAAATTCCCTACCGCATGCGTCCAATTTCCGCCGACACCGTGGACAAATATCTCAGCTCTCAAATACAGGTCATCCCCAATACCACCGAACAAATTACTTCCACTAAATCACCAGCACCGACCCAACCTGAAACAGCTCTGCCTCCCTCTTCCGAAGCAATTCCCCAAGCCCAGCAACAGGACAAAGCATCGAGCCTAGGTCAACCGATAGACCCAGCCATCGAAGGTGAAGAAACAAAGCAGCAAAGTACATTCCAGCAAACTACCCTCGAACCGATCACTACTGAACAAAAGATCGCCGACACCTCCACTAACTCAGAGACCCTCAGCAATATCAACGAAATCAATACCATCGAACAATCAGAACTAGACCTCATCGTCGATTGTTGCCAGTATGTCGACATCACTCCCCGTACCGGGAAAAGACTCATTAATATCTACAAAATCCTCAAAATCGTTTGGCAACAACGCCAAGAACCCAACAACATCACCAAAAAAGTTCTATTTTCTTTCCTCGCTTTATCCGGTCGCTATCCAGACTTCATGCGTAACGTTTTCGAAGAAATAGATACCGAGTTTCAGGAAGAACTTGAAGCAACAGATAAACTTTTTGATCGCGAAATCGTCCTTGCCAAAGTCTATCGACAAGTCCCAAAATCCGATTACCATGCCCAGCGAGAGTGGCGTAAGTTTAAAAGCGATATCCGACGCATGCTAAACCCAAACCCTTTTCGTTTAGATAAAGCCGATTTTTATCTCGCCTTATCATTTTGTTTCGTTGGCGACATTGGTTACGATCCAGACGATTTTTCTCAAGACCCAATCACGCCCGTTCAACAATAATTTCTAGTGCTAAAGGAGACTTTTTAAGCAAAACTTTGTAACGGTATATGTCAGACAGGACAGGGCTTTAAAGGGAAAGTGTCATGATTAGACGACCAAAAAGTAAGGTTGTTTTTAGCTTTTGCTGTGGGTAGAAAAACGGTGATTTTCATCAAAATACGTTGTAATTTCCCGATAAATTGCGTATTGAAAGGTATCCCAACGAACAGAATCGTCTATCTCGACAAAAACTAATTTATAGAACTTAAACAACGCTAGAAGTTTGGCTTTTATCTCTGCAAGGTTTTCTTAAGGTTCACGAAGAGAATCTTAAAGATAGTTCAGTCTTTGGTTCATCTCCTAAAGATGGTATTAGCATGGTTGGAGTAAAGTTCGAAGGTTAGTCTGAACTATGAATGTTCAACGTCATGTGATTGAGTTGAAACGTCAACTGGATCATTTATATAAAACTGTTGAGCAGCTTCAGGATAGTGTTCCTGAAAATGCTGATGTAACAGTTGATGAGATGGCTAAATTTGTTCCTCAGTTAACAAATGAAAACCTTGGCTTGGAAATGAATGTCGGTGACCACAATTTTCACCACAAAGACATTTTGTTTGATGAGACAGCGTTACTAGAGGGACATCCAGTTAATGATCAGGTAATGACACCTGATATTCAAATCAAACGCCTCACAGCACAACTTACGGTTGCCTATAAGCGTATTGCCCAGTTAGAGGAACAACTTCTCTCCCACCAAAATCACCACAATGGGAGTGAGTATATTTACACATAAAAAATATGTGTTTTTATCTAATAGTTTGAGAGGATTGAACTGACTATTTTTAGTCAAAATTTATTGAGTAACCTAATCGGAGTTTTTACCTGAAAATCGTTCGAAGAAAACGATATTGAGAAGGAGACAGGCAATCCCGATATTGATACACACATCGGCGATGTTGAAGACTGGGAAATTGATCAGTCGGAAGTCCAGAAAATCAACAACAAAGCCGAATAAAAAACGATCTACGCCATTGCCCATAGCGCCGGACAGGATAAATCCGTAACCGAGCTGTTCCCATATCGTGAGGCGATCGCCAAACCATGCGAGAGCCATTAGCCCTAAGCTCACGAGGAGAGACAGCCACCGTAGCCAGTGGACACCATCGGTAAAAATACTAAACGCTGCACCTGTGTTTTGGACATAGGTGAAGTGGAACACGCTGTTCCAGAGGGGAATTGTATCGCCAACCTCTGGAAAAGTTTGTAGCACAATCGTTTTTGTCAGTTGGTCAAGGATGAGGCCGATGAGGGCAACAATCCAAAACCAGCGATTTTTTAGTAAATCTTTGCGGAGAGGCATAGGGTTGGTGATGATGACCGAGGCGCAGGCGCTATTAGTAAAATAGGATACGCCTGATACAGTATGCCATGAACGCCACACCACAAACTAAGACAAGCTGTCCGGCAAAGGGCTGGAATGTATACAAGGCGATCGCCCCACTGAGGGTGATATTTTCTGGTGCTAATCTTTCGAGCCACGCCATCCCAGCTAGGTAAAGCATCCCGGAAGTATGAACGATTAATAAACCACAAAAAGCGCTCAGAGCAAGAGATTCTAGAGTAAGTACATAACGAAAAGCGAGCCACCCACAGACCCACGCCGCCGGCACAAACCCCAAAATATAACCAAAGGTCGGCTCCATCACGTAGGCTAGTTTGCCGCCCTGCGTAAAGACAGGCAACCAAAATAAACCAATAAAAATATAGGCAATTTGCGAGAGTACGCCCGCATTCTTGCCGCCGAGACAACCCGTTAGCAGCACCGCACCCACTTGGCAATAAATGCCGAGGGAACCCACCGCAATACCCTTCTCTGACCAAGTCCACGGCGGACTCGTTGTCACATGGGCCTCAATAAAAGTCCCCCCAATGGTTAGCAGAACACCGATCAGCGCCCACAAAAATTGGTTAGGCGCAGAAACAGTCGTCTTCTTGGGGGGTTGCTGTTGTCTCAGGGTAGATTTCAAGAATGTATCGGCAAAAAAAGGTTAAGCGTTACGGGCAAACTCACCGGGAATCGGTGCTTCACCACCCTGCAAACCGAGGGACTCAAGCATTGCTTGATCCTGCTCAGGAGGCTGACCCATTGTGGTGAGATAGTGGCCGATGAGCATGGCATTAATCCCTGCTTTTAGACCGAGGTGCTGGAGTTCACCCATCACAGCTTCTCTGCCGCCAGCATAGCGAATAATTTGTTCCGGCAGGATAAACCGGAAAATTGCCATGCACTTGAGCGCATCGTAGACATCTAATCTTTGGTTTTCGCCGAGGGGTGTACCTTCGCGGGGGTTAAGTAAATTTAGTGGTACCGATTCTACTTCTAGCTCTTGGAGCGCTAAGGCCAAATCAACGCGATCGCCCCAACTTTCCCCAAGACCCATAATGCCGCCACTACAAGCTTGGATGCCCGCTGCCTTCAGATTTTTAATGGTTTGGACGCGGTCTTGCCAACTGTGGGTTCCCACGATTTCAGGGAAATAACTTTCGGACGCTTCGAGGTTGTGGTTGTAGCGGGTTACGCCAGCGTCACTGAGTTGCTGAGCCTGTTCTGGCGTTACTTCACCAAGGGCACAACAGGGTTTGATCGAAGTTTCCGTGAGGATACGGTCTACCGTTTCGAGGATTTGTGCGAACTCATTATCTTTAGGACTGTTGTATTTAATGCCCCGACCCTGACTCACAAGACAAAAACGTTTAGCACCAGCGGCCTCCGCAGCCTTTGCCTGTTCGAGGATTTCTTCAGGGGTTTTCAGTTCGTAAGTGGGAGAACCAACACCGGGGTGATGGGCAGACTGGGAGCAAAAGCTACAGTTTTCAGAGCAGTTGCCAGATTTAACGTTAACGATGCTACATAGATCGACTGTGTTACCGCAGCATTCGTGACGAATGAGATCAGCTGCTGCACAGAGTTTGAGAATATCTTCTTCGCCAGTAATTTCAGTGAGACGGAGGGCTTCAGAACGGTTGAGGCGTTTACCTTGAATAATTTTGTGGGCGAGGTCATGGAGCCATGCGTCTAGAGCGTGACCGTTGGGAATAACGTTTGTTTGTGGGGCGGATTTAATCGGTACTTGAACCACGTTGACCTTCTTTCTCTATCGCTAAAAGTATTCCAAATTTTATCACTCAGGTTTCCATGTACTACTGCTTGATGTTTCTAACTGTTACCTAAATGTGCTTGGCAAGCTTTTTAAGTAATGTTTGCGGATAAGATATGCATCTGAGACATCAAGTTTTGTTAAGAGGAAAACGCAATGGGAGAAATGATTCGCCCCTATCTAGAGCCGATCGCCGACTGGTTTGGTTCTTTTCCGATTCCGGGGGTTGTAACCCACTGGGGTCATCCGTTAATGATGGGGATCGTGGTTGTCGTAATTGGTGGATTTGCAGCGACAAAGGGTTGGAAAATCCGTACCACTGAAGAAGTTGAAGTCAAGCAAGAAAGTGCGTATTGGCACAAAAAAGCGGCTTTGTGGATGACGACATTTATTAGTCTGGGTTGGACTGGTGGTGTGTTGTCCCTCGTGATGCAAGGTCAGCCGATCTTTGAAAGCCCCCACTTCTGGACTGGCACGATCGCCATCGGTTTACTTATGGCTAATGGTGCTCTATCTCTCACGAAGTTTCTTGGGAAGGATTCTCTGCGGACGGTTCATGCCTATCTCGGTTCTTCGGCGATCGCCCTACTCGCTGTTCATGCTGTGCTCGGTTTAAATTTGGGTCTATCTTTTTAAATAGAAAATTTATCAATCGCAAATAAATACCCAAGTTTAATAGTTCCAAAGGCGTACTCTAGTACGTCTTTTTTGTTTTGGTGTATTTTTTTGTTGTCGTGATTAGTTATAGTTTTCGTGATTTCTGTCACATCTAGGGAAATGAAATACTTTTACAAAATAGTTTTCTTCAAATAGTTGAAAAGACAAAACTGGGTTGGATGAGAATAAATGAGGTTAACCGTAAAGAGTTGCCTTGGAGAGCCGAACCTTTTCTTGAAATCCTTGAAAAACAAGGGTTTTAAACCATTTATCCCTCGAAAGTGGGACGCTTTCTGTTCGGATTCACCTGTATAGTTGTAAGTGTAATCGAGGCAAGTAAATTAATTTCAAACCATTTAACAAAGTTTATTTAACTTGTATACTAATGTGTTTTGAAACGCTTGGTTAACTCGAAAAAATAACTAGTAAAGATAAAGGAGGTTTAAGCCTTAAATATATGGCTACCCAAACACCTACAAAAACAAATTGTTTTACAGATATCGATGATCGCAAGATCTATAAGGCTAAGGTAAAAGCCCAGCTCGATAAGATCGATGCAAGTATTGATAAGTTCAAGGCAGAAATCGCCAAGAAAGAAGCCGAAGGACGCATTGAGTTTAACGATACCCTCGCGGAATTAAAATCAAACCGTGACGCAGTCGCAAAAAAGCTCGAAGAGTTGCAAGATTCCACTGATGCGGCGTGGAACGACGTACGCCAAGGATTTGAAAAGGCGTGGGAAAACTTAGACAAGTCTTTCCGTAAAGCGACCAGTCATTTCTAAGAAACCCTCTTGTCACAAGTAAAAAACAGTAGATAAGTAGGAGGATAGTATATGACTACCGCAACTCTTGAAAGAACTCAAAATAATCAATCTGCCGCAGAAAACCTCGGCTTACCTTGTACCGTCTCTGGTGTCTTTGAAAACCGAGACGAGGCGAGCCAAGTGGTACGGAAACTCCTCGACATGGGAGTAGATCGAGACAACATTTCGATGATTGGTAAAAATTTGCAATCGGAAACGCAGATCACTGGTTTTGTCGGTCGTTCTGATGTGATTAAAGACGGCTTGCAGTCCGGTGCAATCTTTGGTGCCCTCTTCGGTACCGTAATTAGTGCCCTTAGTGGCTTCGGCATTTTATTCGTACCCTTTGTCGGTACAGTCGTCGCCGGTGGACCCATTGGTGCAGCCATCCTCGGTGCAACGAGTGGTGCGATCGCCGGTGGTGCAGGTGCAGGTATTGTCTCTGCCCTAGCAAGTTTAGGTTTACCGAAAGAAAAAGCCGCGATTTACGAAACCAAGATTAAAGAGGGCGGTTTAATGATCACCGCAGAAGTAACCTCTGATCAATCCGGCGATGTAGAACAGTTATTCCGCGAGAATGGTGGCGACGAGATTCTATCTTGTAACGACTTTCTTGTGGCGCGATTTGATACCGGACGGGTCTCTTCGGCTTCTGATTTGCCAGAACCTGTAAGGTCTCGTTTATCACCGGAAGCGCAGGAGCGGTTCGTGGAAGTTTTCAATAAGACCTACGCGTCTGAAAGCAGCGAACATGCAGCAGCATACCGCGCTTGGATGACTATCGAAGACGAGTTTAGCAAGGACGATAATGGTGTCTGGGCGATCGCCAATGCATCTGGTAACACCGTCAGCTAACGACGAGTCAATAACTTTTTTAAAACAAACATTTTGCGTCAGTGATTTATTGATCACGAGACGTAGGGAAGCGTCAGACTAGTTTTGCCGCCTAGGTTTCCCACGCCTACCCGATTTTTTTGAACAACTTGAAATTAAGGAGAAAAAATATATATGGCTACTACTACACTTCAACCAAATACTGAGATTAATGGTTCCGTAACCAGCAACCAAGAGGTCTCGCTGGAAATGGCACGTTCTTTATCGAATGTCCTTGCAGATACCTATTTGCTTTATCTCAAAACGCAAAACTTCCACTGGAACGTACAGGGTAACCTCTTCTACGGTATCCACAACTTGCTAGAGGAGCAGTACAAAGAACTTGCCTTAGCAGTCGACGATATCGCCGAACAGATTAGGGTACTTGGTTTACCTGCCCCCGGTTCATTCCGCGAATTTATGGGTCTAAGTTCTCTGAGCGAAGCGAAAGGCTCCTACGATGCTGAAGAAATGATTGCCGAGTTGGCGGAGGACCACTTAACTCTTGCCGCCGCAGCGACCAAACTCTTGCAACAGGCTGAAAATGACAACGATATTTCTAGTGTAGAAATTCTCAGTGGGCGCATTAGTTTCCACGAAAAACAGTCTTGGATGCTGAAAAGTATTTTGCGATAAAAACAATCGATTGATGGGAATTAAAGGCATCGACTGGAACGCTGTAGGGTTACGGCGATCGCCGCCCATTCTAAATAACTAAAGTCCAATGTCGCGATTGGCTATCTTCCTCACACAAACCTATTAACCATTTGAAATTAAGGAGAAATATATATATGGCTATTACAACGCTACAAACCAATAACAACATTAATGACGCTGATACGAGGAACCAAAGTGCCTCTGTCACCACAGCGCAGTCTTTATCCCACATTTTGGCAGACACCTATCTGCTGTACCTAAAGACGCAGAACTTCCACTGGAATGTGCAAGGTAATATGTTCTACGGCATTCACAACTTGCTCGAAGAACAGTACAAAGCATTAGCCGCAGCCGTGGATGATATCGCCGAGCGTATCCGTTTCCTTGGATTGACAGCACCTGGCTCCTTCCACCAATTTATCGAACTAAGTTCTCTGAAAGAGGCGAGCGGTTCCTATAGTGCTGAAGAAATGATTGGTGCCTTAGCAGATGACCACTTGACCCTTTCTGGCAAAATTGGCGCACTGCTGAAACAGGCGGAAAATAATAACGATATGGCCACCGTCGAAATCCTTAGTGGACGTATCAGTTTCCACGAAAAACAATCTTGGATGCTGAAAAGTATTCTGCGATAAACATTAATGAGCTATCAAATTTTACAAAGATTGCGGTTGATATTTCCTCTACTCCTAGTGATGTGCCGTTGTCGGTACGAATCACTATCTAGCTGGAAATAGCTTGTGACACAACCCTACAATGATCTCCCTTTTTACAAGGGGGGTCTTTTTTTATGGAATTTTTTTTATTTATTTGAGTGATCCTATTTAATTTTGACAAAAAAAATCCCCGACGTAGTTCGTCGAGGCGATCGCCGTGCTTCTATTTGGAGAAGTTACGGGGAGTTAAGAATCTTTTTTGCCGAGAACTTGGGACTTGAGTGCTTCAAACTCACCAACCAACTCGCTACGGTTGGAAGCCTTGAGCAAATAACGATAAACAAACCAAGCAGTGTAGGAAATGCCGACAAGCTCGAAAATAGGAGCAAGTAGGGGAATTTCGTTGATTGCGCCGATGAGGGCAAACGTGAGTTTAACCGTAATAAAAGCTGCAACGATCAAACCGACAGTAACGAGGGGCTGCTTGTAGTCAGAGAAAAACTTGCCCAACTCATCCGGTAGATCAGAGAGAAAATCTGTGACAGGCTGAACCCATTCTTGCCAAGGCTGCTCAGCTTCAGGGGTTGCCATAGGGCCGGGGGCTTCGCTATTGAACGGAGAAGTTCCGGTTTCTACTTGGGTTTCAGGCTGTTGTTCCATCTTTAAAACCTATCCTTAAATCTATAAATCACAAAGTGTGTTGGTGGTACTCCAGCACCCAAAAGGTGAGTGAGGAAACCGAATATGAGTGATGGGAGACGAATGATGCCATATTATCAGACATATCTGAATATCTCTCTACATATGTCGTACCGAAGATCAAGAATAGCTAATATAAAATACATCTGTTGATATTCCCTACTTAATTAATTCTTTAGCTTATTTGGCGATCGCCGGGCATTAGTCTCCGGATTTCTCTGCGAAACGCTGACTATTACAGCATTAAGGCGCTACTCTAAACATGAAAGCATTGTCAAATAATGATCGTGTTATGATCGGGCAACTTTTAATGCTCCTAGACTGTCCCTAAACCTTACTGTATCTGTATTGTTGGCAGTCAGCCCCGACAACTCCAAAGGGCAATGTTTCTTCTTCCTCCGTATCCGTTGGCACTCCTAACTCTATGAAGACTTCTTCTGATCAGCAAAGCTTATCGAAACAGACGGCTCGCCCGAAGTCTGTCGAGCTGGTAGAAGCAGAAAATGAAACAGCAGCACCGCAGAAAAAACGGACAATCCCTTTGCCCAGTTGGCATTTTTTGGGCGTTTTACTGATTTTATTTTCCGGCGGTGTGGGTTTTGCTGCCACGTCGATTTTGTTGAGCTTCAACGGTAGTAGTAATTGCAGCGCTTTGTATACGCCTCTCGCCTCTGCCACCACGAGACTGTATTGTGCCCAGCTAGAGGCAGAGAAGCAGACCCTTGGCAGCTATCTCAAGGCGATTCGTATGGTGAATGGTTTTCCCCAAGACCATGCGCTACGTCCAGATATTGACCGCAATATTGAGGTGTGGACGAACGATATTTTAGACCTTGCAGAGGTGCAGTTCCAAGAGGGCAATCTTGATGAGGCGATCGCCATTGCCGAGGAAGTGCCGGTCAATTCTAGCGGTCGTATTTTGGCGGAAGAGCGTATTGAGGATTGGCGTTTAGAGTGGCGCGACGGTGAAAGAATTTTTGCAGAAGTAGAACGGGAAATACGGGATGGCGACCTGAATGCGGCGATCCGCACGGCGGTACAGCTGAGTTATCTCGACAATATTTATTGGTCAACGGTCAAATACGAAGATGCCCGCAACCAGATCCAGTTAGCGCGGAAGGAAAATGAAGAGCTAGATGTGGCCTATGTTTCCCACCGTCGCGGTGGCATCGAAAACTGGCTTGAGGCGATTGAGCTGGCAAGCAAAATTTCAGAAGACAGCGCAGCCTATAGACAGGCTCAAAATCTGATTGATGATGCCCGCCAAAATATTATTCGTTACATCGAAGGTCTGGTGGATCAACGCCAATGGAGTCAGCTTCTATCCCTCAGTGATCGCCTCCCCGGTCGTCTAAACCTAGACAATATGGTGGTGGATTGGAAAATTCTGGCCCAGGCCGGCATTAGCGCGGAACGGGGTAGCGCCATTGATATTGAAACGGCGATTATTCAGCTCCAAAGTATCCAACCAAATAGTTCTGTTTATGACCAAAGTCAGGCTCTGATCCGCCGTTGGCAAAATGAAATTGCAGATGTCGCCATCCTCGAACAGGGAGACGCGATCGCCGCTGGCGGTACCATCTCAGAACTGCAACGGGCGATCGCCAAGCTAAATCTCATTGAAGAAGGCAATCCCCGCTATCGTGAAGCGCGTCAGAAAATTGCCCGTTGGCAAGAAAGAATTGAAATTGCAGAGGACACACCCACTTTGCAATACGCCAAAGATCTTGCTGCATCCCGTCGCAACGATGCCCTAAATGAGGCGATCGTTCAAGCTCGTAAAATTCGTCCCGGTCGTGCTCTATACAGCGAAGCCCAAAGCAAAATCCGTGAATGGCAAGGCACTATAGAGCGGCGCGAAGATCAGCCAATTTATGATCAGGCGATCGCCCTCGGCAATAGTCAGCGCTATAGTGAGGCTATTAATGTAGCAAATCGCATCACCGCAGGTCGGGCCCTTTATCCTGAGATGCAGGAAAAAGTCAGTGTTTGGCGACGAGAACTCACTGCAGCCTCGAAATTACAAGATGCCTATGCCGCAGCCTCTCGGGGAAATATCCAAAGTCTTGTTGAAGCAATTCGTCTGACCCAAGAGATTCCTAGTAGCGCCACTGCCGCTCGTTCTGAAGGTCGTACCGCTGCTGACCAGTGGAGTTATGGCATTCTCAACGAAGCACAACGGCAAGCTAGTGCCTTATCTATTCCTCAGGCGATCGCCACCGCAGAGCTGATCCCTTCCGGTACTGCTGCCTACTCCGCTGCCCAGACACAAATTGAAGCTTGGGAAAGATTAATGCGTCCTGCTCCACAGCCATCCATTGAGCTGAGCGAACCGTTACCCGATCCACAAGCCTAATGGAATTTGAATAGTTTCTTTCTCTCTACGTTCCTTTTGACATAAGATTAATGACCCAAGAACATCCCCTCGGCTCCGTCATTCAGGGTTCTCTTAGCCAAGGTCTCGAAGTCCGTCTCCACGGTGACATTTCCGTTGAAGAAATGCGTGTCGGTAAATTTTTAGTGGTGCAGGGGGCGCGGTCAAAATTTTTCTGTCTGCTTACGGATGTTTCCCTCGGCACCTCTAGTCAACGCATCCTTGCTGACCCCCCTAGTCCTGCCGATGATTTTCTCCAAGCGGTTTTGACGGGCACGAGTACCTACGGCACGGTGGAACTAGCGCCAATGCTCATGTTCACCCCCACTCAGAATGACGACCTAAATTCTCTTAATGGTCACTACGACGAGGCTTACGACGATTTAGAGCTTTTACCTGTTAAGACGATTCCCACTCACTTTAGTCAGGTTTTTGATGCCGGCGATCGTGACTTTCGGATGGTTTTTGGGTGGGAAGAGGATCCCCAGCGTAAAAATTTTGCGATCGGGCAACCCCTAGATACAGATGTGCCGATTTGTGTTGACCTAGATCGATTTGTCGAACGCAGTAATGGTATTTTCGGGAAATCTGGTACGGGTAAATCTTTTCTGACCCGCCTTTTGCTTTCGGGGATTATCAAAAAACATGCTGCCGTTAATTTGATGTTTGATATGCACTCCGAGTATGGCTGGGAGGCGATGCAAGAAGGAAAAGGCGTAAATACCGTTAAAGGCTTAGGTCAACTGTTCCCCGGCGAAGTTGAAATTTATACCCTCGATTCAGACTCCACCAAACGGCGGGGTGTAAGGGGTGCGCAAGAAATGTACCTCAGCTTCGATCAAATTGAAATTGAAGATATTCGGTTGGTCGGTTTTGAGTTGGGTTTGTCTGAAGCCAGTCTCGACAATGCCAATGTGCTTTATTCCGAGTTTGGCAAACATTGGATCACTAGCCTCCTCAATATGAGTAATGAAGACATCAAAGTTTTCTGTGAGGAGAAACAAGGTCATGCCGGATCGATTATGGCGTTGCAGCGGAAACTAAAGCGTCTGGAAAATCTGAAATATATTCGTGGGGCTTGTCCGTTTAACTACATCGACCAAATTCTGGAATCTCTCGCCGCTGGAAAGCACGTCATTATTGAGTTTGGTTCTCAGTCCAATATGTTGTCATATATGTTGGCGACCAATATGATTACGCGGCGGATTCACTCAGCCTATGTGAAAAAAGCAGATCATTTCCTCCAAACAAAAAATCCTCAAGATAAGCCCCGCCAACTCGTCATCACTATCGAGGAAGCGCACCGATTTCTTGACTCAAAGATTGTCCACCAAACGATTTTTGGGACTATCGCCAGAGAGATGCGGAAATACTATGTGACGTTATTGGTGGTAGACCAAAGACCATCAGGCATTGATAACGAAGTGATGTCGCAAATCGGTACGCGAGTAACTTGTTTGCTTAATGATGAAAAAGACATTGAAGCAATTTTTACTGGTGTTTCTGGCGGCGGAAATTTACGCTCAGTTTTGGCCAAACTAGACTCCAAACAACAAGCCCTAGTTTTAGGTCATGCGTTACCGATGCCTGTAGTCGTTCGTACTCGTTCTTATGACCAACAGTTCTATCGAGAAATTGGTATTAGTGATTATCAAGATATGGATGATCAAGAGTTATTTGCAGAAGCGGAACTCGCCAAATCAGATCTAGGTTTTTAAAGTCAGATTAGTTTAATAGTTAGATTTTAGTTACTCTAAAAATGACAAAACTGAAGCATAAAATATTTGAATTACTTCTGAGGGACTTAAAACTCTCTAAACAAGAGCGGAATCCAGCACTCTCAGAAGAATATACTCTTGATTGTTTAAACACATGTGATAATATTTTTACTTCTATTGAAAAGCTAAAAATAGCAGAGGAATACGTGCATCTGTCAGCTAACTGTATTCCCTCAGAAAAAGGAAGTGAAATCGGCAGTTACGTAGAGTACCATATTGAAAATTATATTATACGCAGTCGGACAATTTATGATCGAACTTTGATTTTTACCAATCATCTTTGTGACATAGGAATGTCAAAGGAATTTATTGAACATAATTCAATAATAACAAACCAAAAAGTAATCAATTCTGGGTTGAAAAGTTATCTTAAAGCTATCAGGAAAGCTTGCTCAAAGTATAGAGATGAGAGGAATTCGATAATTCATCATGATAGATATAAACATGAAAACCTTGAATGGGTAACTGTTGCCAATCAAGTAGCGAGTGCATTGGGGAAGGACTATGAAGAGATTCTTGGCATTTCTCAAGAAACATTAATTCAGAATACAGCAGCTGTGATATTTGAACACAGGAAAAAGTTTGCGAGTAATACTGAAATTATAGTCTCTCAAGTAAATAGTTTTCTAGATCAAGCTTTTGAAGTATATGATGCTAAAACAAAGTTCTGAATATCCAAGTTTGGGCCGACAGCTAAACTCCTATAAACACTTTTAAGTGAATGTTTTTACCACTAAAATGTAAATGTAAGCATTGAAAGTTTTGATGATCATCAATAAACTTTCAAACTTTCCTACTGCTAAGTAATAACCTAATATTCTTTGACTCCCACTTGCGAATAAAGCTTTAATTTCATTTGGCAATCAACAGTAAATCAAGTGAATAGATCTGTAACTTTAAGCTCAAAATCAGCAAATAAAGGAGAAGTTAATTCATCTTCTGAAAAAAGAGTGAATTTTAGTTCTAAACGGGCTGGCGATCGCCGATAAATTTCGATTGTTTGTTGTTGCCAACCGATAATCCAATATTCCCTAACGCCAACGCGCGAATAGAGCTTTAATTTCACTTGACGATCAATCAAGAATCAATTGCAATACTCAAGACTGATTAACCGTTGAACCGATCTGCTTGAGAATTTGTAGAGCAGCATTTAATTCTTCGGGCAATGTGTATAAAGAAAATACTCGTGACAAACTATATTGCGGTTGAGATTTTAGATCTAACTTGGCAAACAAAACATCATCACCATTAATCATCATTCCAAAAGTTGGCGTGTCCAATTGAGTATTGCCAAGCATATAAGCTAAAGCTTGAGGTAGAGCAGAACGAGTAGAAATGGTTGTTTTCTTGGCTTCTAGTACCAAAACCCAAATATTTTGTTGCAAAATCAAGGCATCGATTCGTCCCCGTAGAATTTCTTCACCATCATCGACGGTAACTTCTACTGCGGCTTCAGCCTTTAACTTAAATGGTGGGTCATAAAATCCAGCTAACTCTAATAACGGTGAGGCAACTAATAACATTACTGCACCCTCCAGTAAATCACCATCAGCTCGGTGATACTGTAATCTTTGCCAAATAAGACGTAGGCGATCGCCCTCCGCATCAGACAACTTTGGTAAATCTGATTGCCACTCGGAAAAGAACTTGGGATCAGTATTACGTGTCAAATTGAAGCGGTTTTCTACCTCTGCCAATGTTTTGCAAGCATCTGTAACCGCAATAACTTTAGCCATTTAATGAGTTACTCTCCCTAATTAAATAGCTCTGCAACTTTAAGACTGAAATCAACAAATAAAGGTGACGTTAGTTCATCTTCAGCAAAGAGAGTAAATTCTAGTTCTAAACGGGCTTGCGATCGCCGATAAATTTCGACTGTTTGTTGTTGCCAATCAATAATCCAATATTCTCTAACTCCGACCCGCGAATATAGCTTTAATTTCACTTGGCGATCGCGAGTAATATCTTGATTTTTTTGAGATAAAACTTCCACTACTAATTCTGGTGCAGCAGTGAAATGCCCAGCTTCATCCTCACAAACTGCAACTTTCTCATCGCTAATCCACACCAAATCGGGAATGACATTTTCTTCTCCAGCAAAAATCAACCCCGGTGCTTGCAAGACTTCCCCTTGTTTATTCTTGATTACCCAATTAGTGAGATAAGTAGCAAGGTAGGTTAGTACTCTTTGATGTCTCCAGTGAGGAGCGCGGGTCACGTATAAATCTCCTTCGATAATTTCGCAGCGATCGCCGTTATCGGGAAAAAACTCTAAATCTGCAATTGTCCAACGGGTTTTTGTATCGTTGCTAGCAACCATCTTTTGTTGTCCTAAGTTCAGACTTGATGTGACTCTATAAATTCAATACGATGCACTACCGGATTGACCTACATTTTATCAAATGTGATTTGACCATCCTTTACAACTTTAGTGTTGGAATCAAAGGATACTTGTAGAGTCAATCTTTCTTCAGCAACACTGTTAATATCAGTTCTAAATAGTCTGGCGATCGCCCCAATACTTCACTGCATAATCTACTAACTCAGTTAAAAAAATTGAGGATTAATGGAGTGGCGATCGCCCTTATCTCGCTTTAAGTCCAAGCCTCATCCACATCCATGTTGCATTCTTCATGGATATAAGCTGGTTTTTCTTTACGGGGTAACTGCCCAGAGAGAACAAGATGAGCCATCGTATCGCAAATCACGCGGGTTGCCATGAGAGAGGTCATATCACTGACGTCGTAGGGCGGTGAAACCTCGACAATTTCTAGACCACAAACAGGCGCACGCTGAACAATTTTACCCAGCAGAGCTAAAGCTTCACGAGGCAGTAAACCACCGGGTTCTGGCCAACCTGTACCAGGGACAAAGCCTGCATCGATACAGTCAATGTCAAAGCTGATATATACACAATCAGTACCATCAAGGGCACGCTCTAAAGCAAAATCAGCTGCTGCATCGATACCCATCTCGGTGATATCTGTGACGGTGAGAATATTCGTAGAACGCTCTCGACAGACTTTGACACCTTGGCGGGGAACTTGCCAACCACCAATGCCTAATTGCACAAGGTTTTTCGCGGGGGCATTTGCCATATTTGTCGCGTGGAACCAAGGACAGGTGTGCATCCGCTCGTCGAGGTCAGTTTCTTGGGTATCGACGTGGCGGTCAAAGTGGATAATGCCAACTTTTTTATCGCCGAGATGACGGCAAACACCCCGCACTGTGGGGAAACCAATGGAGTGGTCACCGCCAAGAATAATCGGGAATGCACCCGAACTGAAAACATGGGCAACGCCTTTAGAAATCTGATCAAAAGACTTCTCGTTATTAGCAGGAATAGTGAAGACATCTCCCACATCACAGAGGGTAATTTGTTCGCGGAGATCGATGCCTAACTCAAAGTTGTAGGGGGTGTAGAGTGCAGAAATTCGACGAATCCCTTGGGGGCCAAAGCGTGTGCCGGGGCGGTAGGTTGTGCCGGAGTCATGGGGCACGCCCATAATGGCAATGTCATATTCGCCAACTTTGCGGACATCTTCGAGGTAAGGAGCTTTGAGGAAAGTATTAATGCCTGCGTAGTGAGGCAACTCGCCGCGGGAGAAGGTGGGAATGCTGCGATCTTTAATGCTTGCAGCAGCTTCTAAACCTAATTCCAAGCCACGATCAACTTCCTGTTGCCAGCCTGTGAGGGGGAGCTGGGCTTCTTTATCTAAGGCTTGTTGAGCTTCGCTGGGTGAACGAAAATCAGGTTGGTCACTCATGGCAGTTGCGGCTTTTAAAGTACGGACATACTTACAGTAACAGTTATCTTTTCAGGAGAATCACATTTGCGAAATTTATTTGCAGTTTAAGGAGTTCCCACTCTGTCGCGGTCATCTCCTCGCATTAATTCCATCAGATGGTATTTGTAATCGAGAAATTCTGGCGATCGCTTTACTTTGTAGCCGTTATCAATGGGCAGGTTAATCAAGACTTCTTTTCTTACCTGTCCGGGGTGGGCGGTCATCACATAAACTCGTTGTCCTAGAAATACTGCCTCTTCGACATCGTGAGTAATCAGCAAAATAGAGGTTTTTGTCTTTTCCCACAGCTCCAACATAAATTGCTGCATATTTTCTTTCGTCAAAACATCCAACGCCCCAAAGGGTTCGTCCATGAGCAAAATTTTGGGTTCGGAAGCTAAGGCACGGGCGATCGCCACCCGTTGTTTCATGCCGCCAGAGAGCTGTTTTGGGAGAGCATCTTTAAAAAGATTTAAGCCCACCACATTGAGGTAATACAACGCCTTTTCATGGCGATCGCGCTTTGAGACTCCCTGCAATTTCAAACCGAAGGCCACATTATCTAAAACCGATAACCAGGGGTAGAGGGTATACCGCTGAAAGACCATGCCGCGATCGGCGCCGGGGCCAATAACCTTTTGACCATCAACTGTGACTTGACCTTCGGAAGCTGTTTCTAATCCGGCAATGATGCGTAAAAGTGTCGATTTTCCCGAGCCGGAAGCACCGACCACACAAGTGAATTCGCCCGTTTCCACATGCATATTGATGTTTTCTAGGGCGGTGATTTTACCGTTGCGGGTCGAAAAATATTTGTAGAGACTACTAACTTCTAAATGCATTGTTTTAAATTCCTCTCTACAGTTTTTATTGACTCAATTCTTCACGTTCCCCCTCTTGGGAGGGGTTAGAGGTGGGTTCTCCGTAAGTTGCGTAACCTATCGAAACCCCTGACCCCCTAAGGGCACCTTCCCCAAGGAAGGACAGTTTGCGTACTAATCTAATGACCAGCGACAAAATAGCCGTTGCATCCAGACAAAAATCAAGTCAATGGTTAAGCCAATAATACCGATCACAATTAAGCCGGCAAAAATCTGTTCGGTATTGAGGAATCTCTGGGCAACACTGATTCTGCGTCCCAAACCTTCTGTCGCTGCGACTAATTCTGAGACGATAACCAAGTTCCATGATGCGGCAATATTTACCCGCCCAGCATCAATGATTTTCGGTAGCACGTAGGGAAAAATCACCTTGAAAATGATTTGTGGTCTATTGCCTCCCAAAGTGTAGGTCGCCTCAATCAGTTCCTTGGGGACAAACTTCACTGCATCCATCACCATTAAGGTATTAAAAAAGAGCGTTCCAATAAAAATGAGTAGCACCTTCGGCGTTTCACCTACCCCAAAATACAAGACCAGCAAGGGGATAAAGGCAGGAGCTGGCATATAGCGAACAATGCCAATAATCGGCTCAAACAACGCCCGCAAACTCGCAAAGGCGCCCATTAAAATGCCGAGAGGAATGGACACAATGACAGCTAAAGAAAAGCCTGCTAATACTCGCAGAACGCTATAGATAATATCCTTCTGGAGATCACCGCTTTGCCACAACTCGGCGATCGCCCCAGCTACGCCAGCGGGAGACGGTAGGAATAACGGTTTTACCCAACCTTGTGCTGCAATCACTCCCCACAATACCAATGGCAAAATAATCGAAATTGCCATTAGCGACCAGCGCAGCTTTTTCGGAATGCCAGAGGTGATATCCCAAAATAAAGAGGGCTTCAACATTTTGGTCGGACGTTGAATTTTGGGATCTATCGGGGATTTAGTAATCATGGCGATCGCCAACAAAGGGTGAGTTAAAAAATTAAAAAGCCCTCCACATTCATGAAGGGCATTGCAGATGAGCGTTTATTGCTTCTCGGCGTAGGCTTCGACAAAACTCGAATCAAATAAATTGTCGAGATTTGCGGCATTTTCAATTAGACCAGCATCAACCAAAAACGTATTAATTTCATTGGCTGCGTAGACAAGAGAAACCATAGATTCTTCTGTGGAAGAGAAGGCTTCAAGGTTATCCTCTAGGCTGAAAATTGTTGTACCTGCGTCGTACTCTTTGTATTCCTCAACAGTTACATTCGCCCGTTCCGCCATAATTTCAACAGCTTCTTCGGGATTTTCTTCAATAAATTCGAGGGTCGCAAACCAGGTATCAATCAAACCTTGTACCGCTTCGGGATTCTCTTCAATTAATTCACTGCTCACAACGAGGTGATCCGGAATAGCACCGGGGAAATTAGCGGAAGAAATCAAGGTCTTACTGCCTTCGCGTTCGAGAGCTTGGGTCGTAAAGGGCGCAAATGCTCCCACGGCATCTACTTGACCAGCTACAAATGCCGCTGCTGCTGCACCAGTTTCGAGGGGCTTAATTTCCACATCATCGGGCCCCATGCCTTCTTCTTCTAAAGCAAGCAACAGTAAGAAGTGGTCAACCGTTCCTTCTTCGATGGCGATCGCCTTACCTTGGAGATCCGCAATGGTATTAATTTCTTCGCTAACAATAATCTGGTCGTTACCAGTAGAGTTGTCGTTAACGAGAACAATGACCTGCTCAGAACCCGCTGCGACAGAACTAATAGTGTCGTTGAGCGTTTGGGTATTAGCATCAAGCTGACCCGCTGCAAAAGCATTAATCGAGTCTAGGTAGCCATCAAACCAAGTGAGATTGACATCGACGCCATTCTCTTCAAAGAGACCTTTCTCTTCAGCAATTTGCCAAGGAAACCAACCGGGCCAAGCACTAAAACCAAGGGTGACTGTTTCTGTCTCACCACTGGGAGCTTCTTCTGTGGTTTCTTCCGTTGTCTCTGAGGACGCTGGCGCTTCTTCATCAACAGGAGTCGTCGCAGGTTGACATCCCGCAAGGGTAATCGCAGCACCCGCAACAAATAAGGCAGGGCGCAGTAAAACGTTTGGCAATTTCAACATATAAAAATAGATAAAAAAATTCTTGGGGCGATCGCCTTGATGCTTCTTTATCTATTCTTAAACCCAATTACGCTGTAGCTTTTACTACATCTTTATTGCGACAATTCTTGAGAACCCAGTTATACCAAGTTTCTAAGCCTTCTCCCGTTTGGGCAGAAACCGGAATAATTGTGGCTTTTGTATTCATCTGGCGGACATTATCAGCAATCTTTTGGACACTAACATTGAGGTAAGGAACAAGGTCGATTTTTGTAATT
The DNA here is from genome assembly GCA_964638765.1 of uncultured Synechococcus sp. GTDB lineage: Bacteria > Cyanobacteriota > Cyanobacteriia > Cyanobacteriales > MRBY01 > MRBY01. The sequence goes on from CAZXBK010000005.1 coordinate 53,110, forward strand.
AAAAGACAGTCTGCTTCTTGGAACATGACCGGATATTTCAGCGGTTTATCTTCCCCTTCCGTCACACTAAGCAACGCAACTTTGGCATGTTCTCCTACTTCAAATTCTGCTGGGCAAACCAAATTACCAACATTTTCTACTAACAATAAATCAAAGATATTCGGGTCGTGGTCATGCTCCAAACGATGCAAACCGCCTGAAACCATTTTGGCGTCGAGGTGACAGGAACGCCCGGTATTAATCGGAATCACAGGTACGTCGTACTGACGCAGGCGATCAGCATCCAGCTCTGTGGTCATATCCCCTTCAATGACTGCCATTTTGAGCTTATCTTGCAAGGCTGCGAGGGTTTTTTCCAGCAAAACTGTCTTACCCGCGCCGGGGCTACTCATCACATTCAGACAAGTTAATTCCCATTTATCAAAATGTTCACGGTTATGGTCGGCGAGATCTTGGTTGGCGTGGAGGAGATTAACACCGAGGGCTGCGTCGAAGGTTTGGTGCATGGTAGTTGATCCTTAAGATTTGGCTGGGGTAGAAAGGGGGGAATATTCAATGCGGTCAATTTTTAGTTCTCGTCCAGAACGAATATCTTCCATGGGTTGAGAACAGTCTGGGCAAGCGTATTGCAAACCAATTGTGGGCTTATATTCTTTTTGGCAGGGATGACAATAGGCAACTAGCGGCACGTCTTGAATCACAAGAGGCACACCGTCAAGAAAGGTATTTTTTGTCTGGGCAGTAAAGGCGAATTCTAAACTAGCGGGTTCTACGCAGGTAAACTCTCCCACCACTAGATGAACTTTTTCGATGGCGATCGCCTCCGGTTGTGAGTCGTACCAATCCTTGATCGTCACAATCAAAGCTTTGGTCATATCCACTTCATGCATTCGATCCTGTATTCCTTTGCTGGTGGGCTAGTGTCTAGTTGAACTTGATTTTAGGTGTATTTTCTGGGTTGTTTCACCAAAAAGTGGTTTTGGCACAAATAACTTTATTTTTGTTGACTTTGACCTCTACTTAGTTGGGTGACAATGAGGCGATCGCCTGTTTAATCACCTCAACGGAATGATCAAGGGCTGCTCTTTCTGATGGGTTAACGGCAGGTTCGAGTACTTGCTCTGCGCCATTAATACTGACAACAGTGGGTAAGGAAATCGCTAAATCTCGATAGCCAAGCGTACCGTCTTGAACTCTAGATACCGTCAAAATACGGCGATCGCCCCGCAAAATCCATTTCACTAGGGTGGCGGTGACTAAACCAATTGCGTGATTCGTTACGCCTTTTCTTTGGATAATTTCGTAGGCAGCGGTTTTAACTTCGTGGGCGATCGCCTCTTCTTTGTCTGACGTCCAGTGCTGCCAATTTTGTAAATCTGTCCCACCGAGGGTTGCACTAGACCAAAGCACAACTTCCGAATCACCATGTTCTCCGACAACTTGGGCATGGATCGAGCGGGGTTCAATGTTAAGCTCTCGCCCTAAAATTTCTCGCAGTCGTGCTGTATCCAGCATTGTGCCTGTGCCAATCACCCTTGCCATCGGCAGTCCCGAAGCCTGCTGGAAAACATAGGTCAACACATCCACCGGATTACTGATGATAATGACGATGCCTTTATAGTCCACAAATTCTGAGGCGATTGTCCGCATAATTGCCGCATTGTCTCGCAGCAAATCGAGCCGTGATTCCGTGGGAGAACCATTACGTCCCGCTGTAATGATGACCGCATCAGTTTCTTGCAGAGCAGATAATTGCTCAACCTGTTGCACCGTTGCCGTGGGGTAAAACGAAGAGCCATGGGCTAAATCCATCGCTTCGCCGAGAGCACGTCCTGAGTTTTTGTCGTGGAGTAATAATTTCCGCGTAACGCCCGATGTCAGTAGGGAAATTGCGACGCTTGCACCGACAGAGCCTGTTCCCACAATGCCGACTGAAGTTTCAGAAAAAGCCATAGTTTTAAAAAATATCGAGAGTTTCAAGCAAGTAACGTTGTAGCAAAATAGAGTGAGTAGTCCTTTCTGAA
>CAZXBK010000006.1:0-46935 GCA_964638765.1 uncultured Synechococcus sp.
CTTTAGGCGGTATGGCGGCTTTTGTTAAACCAGGCGATCGCGTTCTCCTGAAGCCCAATATGCTCACAGCGTCCCGTCCCACAAAAGAGTGCATTACCCGCAAAGAAGTCGTGTACTGCGTCGCTCAACTAGTTAAAGAAGCGGGTGGAAAACCTTTTATTGGGGATAGTCCAGCATTTGGTTCAGCTCATGGCGTCGCAAAGAATAATGGCTATCTACCGCTCCTCGAAGAATTAGATATTCCCCTCGTTGAATTTCACGGCAAGCGCTACGAAACAGAGAGCGACAATTACAAAAATCTGCGGCTTTCAAAAGAAGCTATGGAAGCTGATGTGGTGATTAACTTGCCAAAGGTGAAGTCTCACATTCAGCTCACTATGACCCTCGGTGTGAAAAATTTATTTGGCTGTGTCCCCGGCAAAATGAAGGCTTGGTGGCATATGGAAGCAGGGAAAGAGCCAGAAACTTTTGCAGATATGCTCATCGAAACGGCAAAGGCGATCGCCCCGGATTTAACAATTATCGACGGAATTATTGGTCATGAAGGCAATGGCCCTAGTGGCGGTGAACCGAAGGATTTAGGTGTGCTCGGTGCTTCGGCAGACGTTTTCGCACTGGATCGAGCGATGGTCGATATTCTTGGCGTTGAACCTGAACTTGTTCCAACCGTTGCGCTTTCGATGAAAAAAAATCTGTGTTCGACCGTTGAAGCGATTGATTTTCCTTTGGCAGAACCAAAAGAGTTGGCGATCGCCGACTGGAAACTACCCGAAGCATTAATGCCTATCGATTTTGCTCTTCCCAGAATCCTAAAATCCACCTTTAGACATTTATATATTCGGTTCATTAAAGAGCCAATTGCGTCTTATTCAGACAAATAAGTCTAAGAAAAAGCTAAAGAAGTCAAAAAATATACATTCACTCAGTGATCCCCGCGCTAACGTAAAAATACCCTCCGATTGCTTATCAAGCTAGACCGTCCTGACCCAGCGGCGGTTTTTTTTTGCGCAATTTTTTGTTGGCGATTCTTCTCCAAATCTTGTAGGGTGCGTTAATGGAATGTAACGCGCCTTTTTTCGAGGCTTTTTTTGAATGTGCGTTACGCTTCGCTAACACACGCTACGCATTATCCAATAGGTTTCTATGACCCGCTACGCATTCGTTCATGAATGGCTAACACCTCACGCCACGGGTGGATCAGAGCTAGTTGTCAAAGAAATTTTGCAGGATATTGAGGCGGATTTATTTGCTCTAATCGACTTCGAATCGGTCAATCCTGATAGTTATCTTTACGGTCGGGAAATTAGCACCAGCTTTCTCCAAAAATTTCCTCGCGCGAAATACGGCTTACAAAATTATTTGCCCCTTATGCCGATCGCCATTGAACAGCTAAATCTCGAAAACTACGATGTGATTCTTTCCTCGTCCCATGCCGTTGCGAAGGGCGTGATTACCCGTCCCCAGCAGCTCCATATTTGCTATTGCCACACACCGATGCGGTATGCGTGGGATTTGACTTTCGATTATTTAAATAATTCTGGTTTGGGAAAAGGTCTTAAAGGGATTGCTGCGCGTTACTTGCTTCATCGTCTGCGCCAATGGGATGTAATCTCAGCGAATCAGGTTGATTATTTTATTGCCAACTCCCGATGGACAGCCCAACGAATTTGGCGCTGCTATCGCCGCGAGGCCAAAGTAATTTATCCGCCAGTTAATATTGAGCGTTTTCCTTTCGTTGAGAAAAAAGAAGATTTTTATGTCACAGTTTCCCGTTTAGTGCCCTATAAGAAAGTCTCATTAATCGTTAGGGCTTTTAATAAGTTAGGCAAAAATCTCGTCGTCATCGGGGGCGGAACAGAGCTAGAAGAACTGCGGGCGATCGCCAAACCGAATGTCCAAATCCTTGGCAGACAACCCGATGAAACCGTTGAACAATACCTATCTCAGGCAAAAGCCTATGTCTATGCTGGGTGCGAAGATTTCGGGATCGTCCTTGTTGAAGCCCAAGCCTGTGGCACACCTGTCATTGCTTTTGGCCAAGGGGGCGCTCGTGAAACTGTCCGTGATATACGTTTTGACCCGTCCGGAACGGGTATTCTGTTTCCAGAACAGTCTACAAAGTCATTAGTTGAAGCTGTAGAGCAGTTTGAACAGGCCCAAGAAAAAATTTCTGCTGAAGCCTGTCTAACTCAAGCCCAACGGTTTGCCGCTAACACTTTTCGACAAAGCTATGTAGAATTTGTAAACAACTGTCAAGCAAAAGCTGAGTAATTAGTTCATTTCTTTCATTCCGCAAGTTTGAAGAAATCTGAAAATTCTCGTTAATGTAGATTCGACAGTTCTGGTGTGTGGAGATTTAAACAAATATGACAGTTTATCGGCAATTTGATGCGCTCAAGCTGTTCACTGCCATTGCTAGGCAGGGATCGGCCATCACCTTTCCTGAAGCTCGGGAGTACCCTTCTGCGCTCCATAAGGTGCTGAACGGCGCTTTTGCTAAACGCACGTTTGATATTTGTTTTTCTCTTGGTGTTTTAGTTTTCTTGTCACCGCTATATCTCACGATCGCCCTGATTATTAAGGTCTCTTCCCCAGGGCCTGTTTTTTATGTTCAGCGTCGTGTTGGTAAAAACTACAAAGCTTTTGGTTGCATCAAATTCCGCACCATGGTGCTCAATGCCGATCAGGTTTTAGATGATATGTTGCGGCGATCGCCTGAGCTTCGTGCCGAGTTTGAGCAGGACTTTAAACTGAAAAAAGACCCCCGCATTACGGCGATCGGGCATTTTCTAAGGTTGACCAGCCTCGATGAATTTCCCCAATTTTTAAATGTACTAATGGGCGACATGAGTATTGTTGGCCCCCGTCCCCTTGTGCCTCGCGAGCTATATAAATACGGTCGTCACATGGACAAGGTTTTAACGATTCGTCCCGGCCTTACTGGACTATGGCAAGTGTCTGGCCGTAATGATATTCCCTACGCTACAAGGGTCAGAATGGATTCCTATTACGTCCACCATCGCCACTGGTTTATGGATCTTTGGATTGTTTGTAAAACCGTTTTTGTGATGCTCGTTCCTAAGAATAATGGCGCTTATTAAAGAAAGCCCAAGGAAGTCGGAGGGGCAAGGTAGAATATAACGAACAAAAATTCGAAGCAAACTTTTACCCAAGAGACATATGAACGTTTTCGGCATCGGCCTCCCAGAAATGGCGCTTATTTTTGTGATTGCCCTACTGGTCTTTGGTCCCAAAAAGCTTCCTGAGATTGGTCGTACCCTCGGTAAGACCTTAAAAAGCTTTCAGGATGCCTCCAACGAGTTTCAAGAAGAGTTTAAAAAAGAAGCAGACAAAATCGAAAAGACCGTTTCTATGCAAGCTCGCCTAGAAGAAAGTGACGTAGAAAAAGCCGAAAAGGTTGAAGTAGAAGAAACTGAGCCTAAGGCAGAAGCCTCTTCTACGGAAGCGTAATTTTTAAGGCTTCCTGTTACGTTTAATCTGAATATGCATTTGATGTGCCGTCTAGCCATTCCTGTAAATTCTTGGGGGCTTTGGCGGCACTAAACATATGTAAGCCAAAATCTTGCGACAACGCTTGAAAAACTTTAATACCCCGGACGCTGTTGCCCTTTGCATCAAGTAGTGGAGAGAATGTCCCAATACCGAGCTTGTGTGGCACAGCTACGACGGTACCGCCTCCCACACCACTTTTTGCGGGTAGCCCCACTCGATAAGCCCATTCGCCGGAATAATCATACATGCCGCAGGTGAGCATTACACTTAAAACATCTTGAATATAGTCTTCTGCGATCGCCTGTTCCCCAGTAATTGGATTAACACCGCCATTGGCGAGCGTTGCAGACATCATGGCGAGATCGCGAGCATTCACCATAATCGAACATTGCTGAAAATAGAGATCTAGGGTTTCGTCAATGCGCTCCGAAATCATGGCGCAGTTGCGCATCAGATAGGCAATCGCCCGATTGCGGTGGCCTGTTGCTTTTTCTGAGAGAAAGATAGGGACATTAATATCTAAATCTCTACCGGTGTAGCGCCGAAACATTTCTAAAATTCTTTTCAGACGTTCCGTTGCATTATCGCCTTTGACTAAATCCGTTGTGGCGATCGCCCCGGCATTTACAAGGGGATTGTAGGGACGATTTGTTTTTTCATCGAGCACAATCGCGTTAAAGGCTTCTCCCGTCGGCTCCACATTTACCTTGCTAAAGACATGTTCCCGACCCCAATCTTCTAGGGCTAGCCCATAGATAAATGCCTTAGAAACCGACTGAATTGTAAACAGTTGGGAGCAATTACCCGTCTCAAAGATTCTGCCGTCTGGGGTAATGCAACTAATGCCAAACCATTCCGGCTTTGCTAGCGCCAATTCTGGAATATAGCTTGCAACACTTCCCTCATTGAGAGCTTTATATTGCTCATACAGCCCATTGAGATAGGTCTGAAAAGGCGCAACTTGAGCGTTGTTCGCATCCGATACAGCAGGAAGATTTGGCAAATCCGTCATCTTGTTTTTCTAAGACATTTTTTACTATTAATGACTTTAATAGCGAATGGTCAAAGTTACCGAAGCATTAACCTGTTGTTCTCCCCCTTCCACTGGCGTTACTGCTGCCTCAGCAGTTTCTAGTGCAAAGGTTTGATTGCGGACTAGGGGCATTGGTCTGGCGGGTTGACTACCATTGACCTGAATTTGAATAATTTCCTGTGAGCTTAAGCCAAGAGAATCAAGGACAACTTCAGCTTGGGTTTTTGCCTCTTGGGACGCTTCACTGAGGGCAATTTTTTCGGCGGCGGCGATCGCCTCATCTGTCGCTCTAAAGGAAATGCCATCAATGCGAGTTGCCCCAGCCCGAACCGCTTCATCCATAATGCTGCCAGCGGATTCTGTGGGAATTTCAAAACTCACAGTATTCGTTGCAATGTAGCCAATTAAACGCCGCTCATTACCACTCCAATCGTATTGAGGCTGGAGATTGATGCCTGTGGTCGTTAGTTTTTCGACATTTTTTCCCTTCAGAAACTCCACTACCTGTTGACTACGGCTTGCCATATCAGCTTGTACCTGTTCGGCGGTTTTTCCTTTAACCTCAACGCCCAAACGCACCTGTGACAAACTGGTGGCGATCGCCTCTTGCCCTTGTCCAGTAACGGTAATCGTTCTGAGTAAAGTCGACTGATGGTCATCGGCTACAACACTGGTAGTGCAACCGAGGCAGATTAAGCCTGTGAGTACAGGTAACCAAAACTTTTTATGAGGCATATTGTTCTTTTTCATCTCTGCAAGCATTCTTTTTTAGTCTAAAACCTAAAATTGTGCAGTTAATATTCATTTACAAAGCTGCACCTTACATCTCAAGTTTAAAAAGGATAAAAAAGAATTTGTCGCTGTTACGAAAAGCGAAACCTTTGCATCAAGAAGAAAGTCACCAAGCATACTGGTAAACAAATATAGGAAGGGAGTGAACTGATGCCCTTTAGTGATGTTCGTGATTTTCAGATCGCGATTTTGTCTGGCTTTTTATTGTTAGGTGTATATACCAGAGATTGGACATTGCATATTGATTGGGTCGCTTTTACAATGATGGCTTGTGTCTTAACTCAGTGGCTATTTAGTATTTATTTAGGTAGGAAAAATGCAACCAAGGAAAAACCGTTTAAGATTCGACCGACATTAATTTCTGGTTTACGAAGTTCTTTGATTACAGCCCTCGGTTTATCGTTGCTATTACGAACAAATCATGCCGGAATTTTGATGTTAGCGGGATGTTTGGCGATCGCCAGTAAATTTCTCCTAAAGTACGAAAACAAACATTTCTTCAATCCTGCTAATTTTGGCATTATCAGCGTGTTGCTTTTAACCAATGATGCTTGGGTTTCACCGGGACAATGGGGCACAGATTGGTGGTATTTGATTCTGTTCTTCTCTGCTGCGGGTCTTGTGCTGAATAAAGTGGGTCGTTGGGATACATCCATTGCTTTTTTAGTAAGCTATGGCGGCTTAGAAATTCTGCGAAACTTCTGGCTCGGCTGGACTTGGGACGTCGTATTGCTGCAATTGTCTAGTGGTTCGTTGTTGCTCTTTGCCTTTTTTATGTTGACCGACCCTCGCTCTATTCCCAATGCGAAAAAGGGACGAATTTTCTGGGCAATTAGTATCGCCTTGCTAACCTTTGTTTTACAGCATGGTGTCTATTCTTCGAGTGCGATTTTCTGGGCATTATTTGCGTTAGCTCCGACTACTATTCTCATTGACAAAATTTGGAAAGGGAAGCGGTTTAATTGGCAAAAGCTAGAGCAAACTAATAGTCGATCTGAGAATGATAGTTTGTTTGCTCCACCGATCAATTTAGCGTGAGGAAAAGGTGATGTTATTGCGATATTTAAAAGGACTCTTTATTAGTTTTATTGGTCTTTTATTACTTACTCAACCAGCATGGGCTTTCTGTGGGTTCTATGTCGCGAAGGCCGATACCGAACTCTATAATCAAGCCTCCCAAGTGATCATTGCTCGGGACGGCGATCGCACGGTTTTAACGATGGCCAATGATTATCAGGGTGATGTGGATGACTTTGCCATGGTTGTGCCTGTACCAGTCGTTCTCAAAGAAGATCAAGTTCATGTGGGCGAATCCAGCATTGTAAAGCGGCTAGACGATTTTAGTGCGCCTCGCCTAGTGGAATATTTTGATAGCAACCCCTGTCAAGTCCACGCTTTTGACGATTTTGGTGGCGGCTGGCTCAGAAGCCAAACAGCTAGTGCACCTTTGCCATCAGCAGCCCTAGAAAGTGCAGTAGATCTTGGCGTGACGATTGAGGAAGAATTCAGTGTTGGGGAATATGACATTCTGATCCTCAGTGCAAAAGAGTCGGACGGTTTAGAAACTTGGCTCCGCCAAAATGAGTACCAGCTTCCCGATGGTGCGAGTGATCTCCTCAAGCCCTATATTCGCAGCAAAATGAAATTCTTTGTGGCGAAGGTAAATCTCGAAGAATTTGATCGCAATGGCGTCAACGAATTACGGCCTTTAATGATGGCCTACGAATCGCCAAAATATATGTTGCCCATTCGGTTGGGCATGATGAACGCCAATCAAGCCCAAGACTTGCTGGTTTATATTTTGTCGCCTAAAGGTCAGGCGGAAGTTACTAATTACCGCACCGTAAAAATTCCGTCTAATGTTGATGTGCCGGAGTTTGTTGAAGACGAGTTTGGTGATTTTTATACCACGATGTTTGAGCAGGATTATCAACGACAGGGTCGCGATGATATTTTCCTTGAGTATGCGTGGGATATGAGTAGCTGTGATCCTTGCTCTGCGCCGAACCTTACAAAGCAAGAACTCAAGGATGCTGGGGTTTTCTGGGATAAGGATGCCTACATTCCACAGGTATTTATTACACGGCTCCATGTGCGCTATACCCGCGATAAATTCCCACAGGATTTGAAATTCCAAGAAACCTCAAACCGTCAATTTTTCCAAGGACGTTATGTGATTCGTCACCCCTTTCGGGATAAGGAAGAGCTTACTTGTGATGCGGCAACGGAGTATTTAAGTCGTACCCGTGATCGCCAAGAAGAAGAAGTTCATACTCTTGCTAAGTTGACGGGCTGGGATCAGGCTGAAATTCGCAGCAAGGTTAATTTTGTTGATGCGCCAGCATCTCAGGGTAATTGGTGGGATTCTATCTGGTGAGTGGCAAACTAAATTATTTTTAGGTGAAACAATCCTCGATCTTTTTTAGAGATTAGGGGGTATTTCTCTACAGAGAAGCCAAAAGAGTTAACGCCATTTTACTTATAATCTGCTCTCGAATAAAGAATCAGCAAAAAGAACTTATTTAGTAAATAAAGACTGGAATACGCACAAACTAAATGGCATTAGTATATTTTCTAAAGACTAAAATATACTAATGGCTTTATGTTGTAGTAAAAATATTTTTAATATAAATATTTTAGGCGTTAATCTTACTAATATTCCTCTTGAGATTAGCTTTTATAAACAAACTGCCTAAGATAGGAAGAATAACTGTAGGTGTCGGAACAGTAGTGGGTGTCGGAACAGCATCTGAAGCATTTTGATTAATGGCAAACTTCCATGATTGAACTTCTGGAGGAAAAGTGATCATAGAAAAGTTCACAGTGATCGAGCTATCAGTAAAGAATAGTCCTGAAATCAGGCTTTCTTTACCGCTAATTAAAGATACGCCAGTAATACCTCCGGGAGTACCTGCCCAGTCTAGATCGGATATTGTCCAAGTAAGAGGGAGACCAGTTGAAGAGAAGCCATCTGCAATAAAACTAATCTCAAAAAAATCATCACTTATATCTACAAATGTGCGGTCACTCGGGGAGTTGAATTCGATTCCTGTGCCAACAACCGCTGTTTGGTCAAAACCTAGAAATCCAAAATCTGCAAGACTAATTCGACCTCTAACACTGTCACCAATTAACAAAGCTTTTGCTTCTGTTTGTATCCCTAGTAAGGCAAGTGTTGTAGTCGCTGCAAGGACGGTAGTTTCTACTAATTTCTTCATTGTTAATATTCTAAATTCGTATTTTTAAGTAAAATTGTATTTTTCTCGTTCTTAACATTCAATTGTGTACTTAAGTATTCACCATGTTAAGTGAGATTTTAATAAGTTGTATCTTCAAATAGTCGCAATTCACTGGATTTGATATGGTGCGGAAAAACGAATACTTGGATGCTTCGTTCTGGTGGCGATCGCCTCTATTTTTTCTATAAATAAGTGAGGTAACAGTTCCGGCGAATATTCGATTAGTTTTAGACGTGGGCTTTGGCGATGAGAATTCTAAGAAGACGTGGTTTAGTTTATCGAGCGACAGAAATCCTTTTACCAATCGCGACACTTGCGCAGACTCTTCGCCTACACCAATTGGTGGGGAGGACTTTGACGTTAGCCATTCAGCTTTACCAAAAATTTCTCTCGCCCCACAAAGGATTTCGCTGTGCCCACCGGAAACTCTATGGCGAAGCGAGTTGTTCAGAGTATTTCCGTCAGGCGATCGCCACTGAAGGTTTAGCTACAGCTATTCCACTATTTCAACAACGATTATGGGATTGTAAGCAAGCAAGACAAGAATTGCTTTACCGTTCCCTTTCTCAACAGATCATGGCGAATGGAGAACGACGTCGCAAGAGGCGAGACTCCGGATTCTGGGATTGCGGCGGTGACACAGATTTTGATGGCACTCCAGATTGCTTAGAAGGTTGTGATGGCGACTGTGGTGATTGTGATAACTGCGATTGTAATGGCTGTGATTTTGGGGATTGCGACTGTGGCTAACTTGCGGCGATCGCCGGAAAAAAGACAATGACATCCCGAAGCTAAAATAGTACAATTGAACTATTGTGTCTCTCGGTATTTTCCTATGGCTTTTCCGTCTCCAGCGGTGGACTATGCCCAGTCCCCGCTAAATTTGCATGACTATCTAGTACCCCATCCTTCCGCCACATTTTTTTTTCGAGTGGAGGGGGATGCAGGACGATTTCTTGGCTTTAGTCCGGGGGACATTTTGGTAGTAGATCGTTCCTTAGACCTTGTGAATACTCAGGTGGCGATCGCCGTGTATGAAGGGCAGTTTCGAGTCGTGCAGTTATTTCGAGAATACAGAGATATCACCGTACGATTTAGCCAGCAGTCTGTGCTACTCATGACGGAATTAGAAATTGAAATTTGGGGCGTTGTTTCCGGCTTAGTGCGCCGTATCGCCTAGGGGAAAACAATGTTTGCATTGGTAGATTGCAATAATTTCTATGTGTCCTGTGAGCGGTTATTTAATCCGTCGCTGCAAAATCGTCCCGTTGTGGTGTTGTCAAATAATGACGGTTGTATTGTGGCGCGATCGCCGGAAGTAAAAGCCCTTGGGGTAGAGATGGCAGTACCTTTCTTTAAGGTGAAATCTATTCTGCAAGAAAATAATGCGGCGGTTTTGTCCTCAAACTATACGTTGTATGGAGACTTGTCGGGGCGGGTGATGGCGGTACTCCAGCAGCTGGTGCCGAAGGTTGAAATCTATTCCATTGACGAAGCTTTTTTAGATTTGTCGGGGTTGGCGGTGCAGGAGTTGACGAGCTTCGGGCAAGAGATACAAGAGGAGGTCGTACGACGGGTTGGCATTCCCGTATCTCTCGGGATTGGTTCGACGAAAGTCCTCGCCAAGCTTGCAACCTACTGGGCAAAGCAATCGAAGATACCTGTATTGAACTGGGAAGATTTAGAGATGCCAGATCATTATTTAACTCTTACGCCAGTGGGAAAATTGTGGGGCATTGGACGGGGTTTAAAAAAGTGGTGTTCTCAGCGAAATATTGAAAATGTCCGGAAATTTCGGGATTATCCAGAACATAAAGTTCGCCAAAAAATGGGGGTCTTAGGCGCACGTTTGCAATGGGAACTGAAAGGTATTTCCTGCATCCCTATCGATGCAAGTCCAGCCCCAAAAAAACAAACAATTGTTTCCCGCTCCTTTGGTTATCCCGTGACGACATTGCAAGCTTTAACGGAAGCGACAACGCTCTATGCGACCCGTGCTGCGGAAAAGTTACGGCAACAGCAACAAAGAACTCAAACCCTTATTATTTTTGTCCGCACAAGTCCCTATCGCTCCAGTTTTTACAACAAATCCCAGGTAATCTCTTTACCCTTCCCCACTAGCGACACAGGAGATTTAGTAACAGCAGCAACCCGAGCAATCAAAGGATTATTCCGAGAAGGCGATCGCTACCAAAAATCAGGAATTATCTGTGTTGATTTAGTCGATGAGCAATATCTTCAACAGGATTTGTTTTATCCGCGATCGCCTACCGATGAAAATAAGCGCGAAAAGTTAATGCGGGTGATGGATGCGATTAATCAAAAGCATGGCTCTATGATGATTCGTCCCGCGATCACAGGATTACAACAACCTTGGCGCATGAAATCAAATCGGCGATCGCCCTCCTACACAACTTCATGGACAGATTTACCTAAAATTGTTTAGGAAATTTTTGGGCGGCGTACAAGGCAGCTAAAGGCAAGATATTCGAAAATAGAGACGATCTTTTTTAACTCAAAAACGTTAGACTTGACATAATTCGTTACATTCATGGAGAGCCGCGACATGGCAGCAAAGGTAGAGATTTATACATGGAGCACTTGTCCCTTTTGCATTCGGGCGAAACGATTATTGGACAGCAAGGGCGTTGAGTACACCGAGTATTGTATTGACGGCGATAACGAAGCCCGCGAAGTAATGACAGATCGCGCCAACGGCAGCCGTAGCCTTCCCCAAATTTTTATCGACGATCAACATGTGGGTGGTTGCGATGACATCCATGCCTTGGATCGCCAAGGAAAACTAGAACCCATGTTGAACCAAGCTGCTTAGACATTGCGGTTTTTTCCTGAAAAATACCTAAATAAAATTATGTTTTAGCTCTCAAATTTGAGAGCTTTTTTTTGTTCGGATTTGAGCGCACAAACCGTCATGGTCATTGGCCGATTAAGGAAATTAAAACTAGCTAAAATCCTAATCGTGCTCTCTGCTACAGAACTTTAGTAGGGTCTTTTTTAGGTTAGGGGATGCTGTGATTATCTCTGGAGATACAAGTGGTGATCTGCGCCGATTTTCCTGTTATCTACTCCACATTGTCGGCGATCGCCTTAGTTGAGAGAGTACTACCCCTTTATGGGTTAGAGGACGTTAAACGTTGCGAGCTGTGGCATCGTGGCCTTAGTGATATTTATTTAGTGGAAAGTGCCGATGGGCTGAGAGTTCTACGGGTTTCCCACCACCATTGGCGATCCCGTGTCGAGATTGATTTTGAAGTAGAATTCCTTAATTTCCTTGCTGGTCACAAAATGCCTGTGGCCTCTCCTATTACTACGGTTGAAGGTGATTTTGTGGTGGAGGTGGGCGCACCAGAAGGAAAACGCTATGCGACGTTATTTCCCTTTGCTCCCGGTGAAATTGGTTTTGGTGGCTGGACGGTCGAGCAAAGTAAAAAGCTGGGACAAGTTGTCGCAAAAATCCATCAAGTAAGCGCTGATTTTGACTGCAAGCACCCCCGTCAGCCCCTTAATTTAGATTATCTGCTCGATGAATCGTTGTCCTACATTTTGCCCTTTCTCGGCGATCGCCCGGATGATTGGCAATTTGTGCAAAGTACTGCTGAAAATATTCGCACCAAACTAGCGGACTTTTCCACCGAAAAACCCCTTTGGACAGTTTGTTGGGGTGATGCCCATAGCGGCAATGTTCATTTCACCAAAGACCAAGAAATCACAATGTTCGACTTCGACCAATGTGGTTACGGTTGGCGCGCCTTTGAAATCGGTAAATTTTTCCAAGCCGCCCTCACAACAGGTATGCGTCGCAACGTCCGCGAAGCGTTTGTCGATGGCTATGAATCCTTGACTCCTTTTACCGAAGCAGAAGAATATGCCCTCCAGAGCATGACGCAGTTGGCTTACATCTGGTCGTGGCGTATTAGCTTGCAAAATATTTTGCTATTCAACAATAGCCAACTAGATCGTCACTATTTCCTCAAGCGGATCGAACGACTACGGGCGCTTTCGACTAGAGATTGGCAATTGTTTTAAAGCATCTCAAAGATTTAGCGACTTCACGACTCAGCCATACAATGTCAGCATTGTGCCGGGAAACAATGACCAATTAATGGCTATCTTAAATTGGCTAAATGTTAACGATTGGGTCGCAAAATTTTTAAGCTCCACCGATGGGCGTTCACTCCACGGCATTGAGCGTTTGGCAATACTAGACCAAGTTGTCTTCGTCATCGAAACCTGTCTAGAAATTGCGGCTCTCGCCATTATCGTTGTGGCATCTTCGCGAGCGTTAAAGCGCATTATTACGCGTTATGTCAAGTCTCGACAACTGATTGATTACCACGAAGTGGTACGCCTTGAATTTGGGCTGTCTCTTGCCCTTGCCCTAGAGTTTTTACTGGCCGCAGATATTGCTGCCACTGCCGTTGCCCCCTCTTGGGAAGCCCTCGGCAAGCTGGGAGTTGTTGCCGCTATTCGAACGTTCCTCAATATTTTTCTAGAGCAGGAAGTAGAAAAGTTAGAAGAAAAAAATAATCGTACTAAGTGGTTAGTACGACAAATTCGTGATTTTGGAAAATCTGGTTTCCTCTCCTCCGACAGGCGGCGATCGCCAGAAAAATTCCAACAAATTTCTAAAGATGACGAAAAATATTAAGGTTTTATCGTTCAGGTACTAGATGCCAGACCCATCTAAATATTGCTGAATCTCTTTATCGGCAATACGACAAGCTTGACTACGACCCACATCTGCCACGGGCGCAACAACTTTAACCGTTACCGAATCAGTCGATTTTGCTTGGATGTCCTGGAGCTGTTCTTCAAGGGCTTCGATGCGATCTACTAAAGCTCGAATGACTGTCGCCTCAGAGTCCGGCAAGCTACCGTGCTCAAGGGGACTCACCTTAACACCAGAACGATACACAATCCGACCGGGAATCCCGACAACAGTGCAGTCAGACGGCACATTCCGCAACACAACCGAACCTGCACCGATCCGAACGTTGTTGCCGATTTCAAGATTTCCTAACACCTTCGCGCCGCCACCGACGACAACATTTTCGCCGAGGGTCGGGTGACGTTTGCCGCTCTCTTTGCCTGTGCCGCCAAGGGTTACCCCCTGATAAATCAAACAATAATCGCCCACGATCGCCGTTTCACCGATGACGACTCCCATACCGTGGTCAATAAAAACACCGTGACCAATCTGAGCACCGGGGTGAATTTCGATACCCGTCAAAAAGCGCGCAATGTGGGAAAGCAGGCGGGGAAAAAATGGGACACCGAGATTAAATAAAGCGTGGGAAATGCGGTGAAATAGTAAAGCCTGTAGTCCGGGATAGCAAAACAGAACCTCAAGCCAATTTCGAGCGGCGGGATCTCTCTCAAAAATAATGCGAAAATCGGCGAGGAGGGTAGAGAGCATAGCGATTTTTAGGAGATAAATTCGGCAAACGGCTGAATAGAATCATAAGACCGTTTCTATAGTATCTGCTGAGCGGAGAGACTGGTAGCGATTTGGTTTAGTAATTTCATCACTTCAATGAGTTATTTCTATAGCCTTGCCCAACAGTGAATCCTCGGTTACGCCAGCTTATTTCAAGCGTCCAGACCGCAAAATACTAATAATCAGCCATAGCCCCAGCAGCGTTGCAAAGGCAAACAAAATATCGTTCAAAATTAAGACTTGTCGATTGGCTGAAGTACTGACGATCGCCGCCCCCATAATCAGCGAGCCGACCACAATACTGAAGGACAAACGATTCGCTGAGTCGTCAATGCTGCGCCGTAAACCATCTAAATCTCTAATACGCAGATTCCATTGCAACGTTTCTGAGCTGAGACGATCCAAGATGACATCGATCTGACGCGGCGATCGCAGTGAAATTGTTTTGAGATCGAGCACCGTGCGAAACATTGTTTGAAAAGGTGTATCACCAATTAACTGGCGCCGGAAAATATCTGTGATCAGTGGCTTGATTTCGTCAAGGAGATTGACCTCCGGATTAAAGTTCCGAGCAACCCCTTCTAGGTTCGCCAAGCTCTTTGCATACAAACCCAAATTACCCGGTAATTTCACCTTATTTTTGCGAGCAACTTGCAAGATTTCGTAGAAGACCTCACTGAAATTCAGTTGCACCAAACTTTGGTCATAGTATTTCCGCAAAAGCTTGTCATAGTTCGCTTCTAGCCGTGAGATGTTTACCTCAGTGGAATCCTCAGACAATTCCAGCGTCAGCTGGGCACAGCTTTGGGCATCAATATCGACGATCGCCAGCAACATTTCAGTGAGGAGCTTTTGAGTGCGGGGATCAAGACGACCGACCATACCGCAGTCGATTAAGGCCACCCGACCATTATCGAGATAGAAAATATTGCCGGGGTGGGGATCCGCGTGGAAAAAACCATCGACAAAAATTTGTTGGAAAAAGGCGCGAAATAAAATGGTTGTAATCGCTTGTCGTTGTTTCTTCGAGGGAATATCCCCTTCCAGCAAAGGCTTACCATCAAGCCACTCCATGACCAGTAGCTTACGGGTTGTCAAATCCCAGTTAATCTCGGGAATGGCTAAATTTTGTTGATCAAACCAACGGCTCTTGGCGAGATTGCGACGCAGTTGGTCTGTGTAGCCAGCCTCCGTCCGAAAATCTAGTTCTGCTTTAACCGCTTTTGTAAAATCATTTGCTAAGGCAATCACATCGTAGTCTTGACCAATATCGGTAATAGAGGCCAGTTCGGCGATCCCTTTGATTAGCACAATATCCTGCGCCACAATTTGGTCGATGCCGGGACGCTGCACCTTCAGGGCAACAGCTCTACCATTTTTCAAAACAGCCCGATGGATCTGGGCAATGGAACCCGCCGCAACGGGGTTTGGGTTAATTTCTTGAAATACTTCTCCGAGGGGCTTCCCCAGCTCTTGACTAATCGCCTGCTCGATTTCAAACCACGGCACCGTGGGAACATTCGCCTGAAGGTCGGTCAAAGTTTCGATATACTTCGGCGGCAGCAAATCCGGTCTTGTGCTGAGTAGCTGACCGAGCTTGACGTAAAACGGGCCTAACTCCACCAAAATATTGCGGAAAATCTCTGGCGGTGGAATTTGGGGTTTCCCAGCTTTGCCGCCCGTGAGCAGACCTTTCATAAAGTCCCAGCCATTGCCGAGGACGACTTCAATAATTTCTCGTTGGCGGGAACTGCTTTTGGTAAGGGAGAAAACCATTGATAGCCTGCTGTGGGGAACTGTGAGCGAATCGTTTTTACTATACGTTAGTTTTCTTGGCGATCGCCGCACTATGGGAAAAATTTCTGCGGGTTGTTGTCGCTTATGATGGGAAAAATTTACGGCACGATTTCAATTTATGAGCTGGCAACGGTGGTTAAAGTTTGGTGTGTTGGGTTTAGTGCCAACAGTTTGGATGCTCAGTACCTTTGAAAAGGCGATCGCCCAGCCCCAGTGGTCGGAAGAAGACGTTTTGCCGACAAATACCTTTGAGATTGAAGGCCAACTGCCACCGCCTTTTCAACCGATTCCCCAAGAGTTTATTCGTCTCGGCCAAGCACTAGAAACAATGAAATATCGTTGGCAAAGTAGCCAGCTCACCTACGAAGCCCAGCAAACTTTAGGACAAAATAGCGCAAACTTTCAGAAAAGCCGTCCAGTTACAGCTCAGGATTTTCTGGACAAGATGCAACGCAAAATTGATGCCTACTACTATTTTCTTGAGGCGAGGGAATTCACCTTAGCCACAGCTGAAGCAGAGGAAATTGGTCAATTATTTGGGGCAGCACACCAAGACCAAACACCGACTGAAACATCAGAAATTCGGGCGATTTGGCTTGATCGTGGTGCCATTGTTGCTGCTAAAAATGAAGCAGGTCTGGCAAATATATTTGATCGCTTTGCCGATGCTGGAATTAATGTCGTATTTATGGAAACGGTGAACGCCAGTTACCCGATTTTTCCCAGTCAGGTTGCCCCAGAACAAAACCCTGCTTTAAAGGGTTGGGATGCCCTTGCCAGTGGCGTTAAGCTTGCCCATGCTCGCGGGATGGAGTTGCATGCTTGGAGCTGGATATTTGCGGCGGCCAACCAACGTCATAACGAAATTATGGGTCAGCCTCGCTATTATCTTGGCCCTGTACTAAGTGAAAATCCTGACTGGGCAGCAGGCGATCGCCGGGGTGATCCGTTCCATTATCGGAGCCGTAAAGCTTTTTTTGATCCGGCTAATCCGGAGGTACAGCAATACCTGATCGATTTGCTGACGGAAATTGCGACAAAATACGACGTTGATGGGATTCAGTTTGATTACATCCGCTATCCCTTCCACGAAGTCACCCGTGATGAAGTCTATGGTTTTGGGGAGGCGGGGCGAGAAAAATTTCGGATGAATGGCTACCGCGATCCGACTTTTTTACAGGTCGGCGATCGCCATTGGCAGAGGTGGCAAGATTTCCGTATCGAGCAAGTAGATCAATTTGTCGAAAAAGCCAGCCGAACTTTAAAGCAACAACGTCCTGATCTAACCCTTTCCGCCGCTGTTTTTGCCATCCCTCGCACCCAACGTCTCGAACAAATCCAGCAAAATTGGGAAGCCTGGATCGATAATGACTATCTCGATCTGCTGGTACCGATGACCTATGCCGAGAATTCCCCAGATCTTGCCGAGTTGATCGACAGTTTACTGGCATCTTTTCCCCAGCGCAGTACTTTACTCGTACCCAGCATCAGATTATTAGAGTTAAAATCCGGACTAGCCCTTGATCAGCGCGAATTATTACGACAGCTACCCACTGCTGGAAATGCTTTTTTTGCTGCCTCTGACCTCAAGCCTGATGTTGTCGCAGCATTAGGTACAACGCCGGGTATTTTGCCTCACCGCGAACCGTTGCAGGCGATCGCCCAGCGCTTCCAAACCCTACAACAGGAATGGACGCTTAGTTTTGCCGACACCCCGTGGGAAGTAGCAGCCACTGTGTTTATTGATAATTTGCAGCAAACCCAACAAACTTTTAACAAAAAAAATCTACTATTAACTCAGAGCTACTGGGAAGATTTTCGACAAGTTTTCAAACTCCACCTCGAAGCCTATGCCAAACAAAATCCCTACCAAGCCCAAGTTTGGCAATATCGCCTCGATGGCATCGAGCAACTTCTTAATTATGGCGATCGTCAACTTTCCTTTGTCCCCTAAAACTATGCCGAATGCCATTAGCAATACCTAGACAAAAAAACGTATGAATATCCGTCACTTTTCCCTAGGTGATTGGTTTGCGATTCGACCAGTCGACCCCCAAACACAACAAATTAGGCTCCCAAAACTTCTTATTTGGATTGTTTGGGGAATTTGTCTGATTCCCTTTTGTCTAAATCTTTTAGGGTTAGATTTTGCCTCCCACCAAGCGCCATTTGAGCCGGCAACCTATACAACTGCCACTCCTATTGATCTGCTGTACGAAACTCTCAGCGGTAGTTTTACCCACACGATCCTAGAGTGGAGTGCCTTCTGTACGGCGATTTTTACCGTTGTTTTAGCCTTTATTCACTTTCGTCTCCGCCAGGATGTAACAACTCCCGTAATTGGGGTGGCGCTACTCTGTGCCGGTGTCATGGATGCATTTCATACCCTTGCCGCAGATCGTCTCGTAGAAGCCGTTGCCGACAACCAAGACCTTATTCCCTTTACGTGGGCGATTTGTCGGATGGCAAATGTGCTGTTAACCCTTATGGGTGTCAGTATTTTTCTATTCTTAAAGCCTAGAAAGTGGAAAAAAAGTATTTATTTTGTTTTAGGGATTAGTATATTTTTCGGCCTACTATCCTATGGCGTTATCGACCTAGCTGCAACTAGCCAAAGTCTACCGCGAACGACTTACCCTGATGCTGTATTCACAAGACCTTGGGATGTCACGCCTATGGTTTTGTTTGTGTTTGCTGGTGTCTTTATTTATCCGCGTTTTAATGAGATTTATCCCAGTATTTTTGCCCATTCGCTGATTATCAGTACTATCCCCAATACAATGACGCAAATTCATATGTCATTTGGGTCAACTGCGTTATTTGATAATCATTTTAATATTGCCCATTTCTTGAAAATTATTGCCTATCTTGTGCCTTTAGCTGGACTAATTTGTGATTATTACTACACCTATAAAAAAGTTGATTTAGTTAATCGAAGTCTTAATTTAAAAATCATCGAACAAGAGGAAACGGCCTCTGCTCTTAAAGATTCTGAGAATAAGCTCATTGTCAAGAATCAAGAGCTAGAGGAGGCATTTACCTCACTTCAGGAGACACAAACCCAGCTTATCCAAACGGAAAAAATGTCTTCCCTTGGACAAATGGTGGCGGGTATTGCCCACGAAATTAATAACCCGGTAAATTTTATCCACGGTAATGTCATTCACCTTGAGCAGCACTTTGAAGACTTGATGGAGCTGGTAGAGCTGTACGAGGCTGAATATCCCCAAGATGAAGGGGCGATCGCCGAGTTGATCGAAGACATTGATCTTGAATTTCTCAAAGGAGATATGCCCAAGATTTTAGCCTCGATGAAGATGGGTTCTGATCGCATTCGAGAAATGGTATTGTCGCTGCGAAATTTCTCCCGTTTAGATGAAGCGGATATCAAAGCAACTGATTTAAAAGAAGGGATTGAAAGCACATTAACGATTCTCAACAGCCGCCTTAAAAATAGCGTTGAAGTAGTTAAAAACTACGGTGATTTACCATTGGTAAATTGTTACCCGGCCCAACTCAATCAAGTGTGGATGAATTTAATTAGTAATGCCATTGATGCGATGGAGGAGCTAAAGCAGAAAAATAAAGATTATGAGCCCAAATTAACGCTATCAACGGAGGTTCTTGATAGTAAAAAAGTTTGTGTGGCGATCGCCGACAATGGGTCTGGATTTGATGTTGCCACACGCAGTAAAATTTTCGACCCATTCTTCACCACAAAACCCATTGGCAAAGGTACAGGTTTAGGGCTATCGATTGTGTATCAAATTGTAGAAAAACATCAGGGGCAGATCCAAATCGAATCAGCACCCAATGAAGGCACAACCTTTCAAATTATTTTGCCGATTAATCTCATTGAAGTGACATAAAGAAAAGCGTATTCCGTTGCAGTTCCTGACTATATAGGCAATCTGTGGGAGTATTTGGAAAGAAAAGTAGCAAAACTAGCTCATTTTATGACTAATGCCAAAGAAAAATCCGGTTTAGGGATGTTTGGGGGGGTTTATACCCCTTCTATTTTGACTATTTTGGGGGTGATCATGTACCTCCGTTTTGGTTGGGTTGTCGGTAATGCCGGGTTATTTGGCACCCTCGCTATCGTGACCCTTGCCAATGTCATTACTTTTCTGACGGCTCTCTCTATCTGCGCGATCGCCACCGATAAGGTGGTGCGGGTGGGCGGCGCCTATTACATGATTAGTCGTTCCCTAGGGCTAGAAACTG
This sequence comes from uncultured Synechococcus sp., assembly GCA_964638765.1. Classification (GTDB taxonomy): domain Bacteria; phylum Cyanobacteriota; class Cyanobacteriia; order Cyanobacteriales; family MRBY01; genus MRBY01. The sequence goes on from CAZXBK010000006.1 coordinate 20,057, forward strand.
GTGGGGCTGTCGGCATACCGCTTTATTTTGCCCAGGCTTTCTCCGTGGCACTCTACACCATTGGTTTTGCGGAAAGTGTGGTGCAGGTCTTCCCAAATTTGAGCCAACTCTATGTTGCTCTGATTGTCACAATTTTGGTGGGGATTCTCGCGCTGACTTCGGCCAGCATCGCCATTAAAGCCCAGTATTTCATCATGGCGGCGATCGTACTGTCGTTGTTGTCTTTTTTCTTTGGCAAACCCCTAGTCGAAGCGGGTGATATTGCCATGTGGGGCTCTAATGCGGAAACACCGATTCCGTTTTGGACAGTATTTGCAGTCTTTTTCCCTGCGGTCACAGGCATCATGTCCGGCGTCAATATGTCGGGTGATCTCAAAGATCCGGTGAAATCGATTCCGACAGGAACCCTTGCGGCGGTCGCCACTGGTTACTTGATCTATATGGTGATTCCCCTGTTTCTCTTTCAGCGGGGTGATACTGCGAGTTTAGTAAATGATCCCCTCGTAATGCAGCGTCTCTCGTTGTGGGCTCCGGCAATTTTGCTGGGTGTTTGGGGCGCAACCCTCAGTAGTGCAATTGGTAGTATCCTCGGCGCACCTAGGGTATTACAAGCTCTAGCGAGGGATGGAGTCTTACCACCGTGGCTTGGTTTCCTTGGGGCTGGCAGTGGTCGTGATGATGAGCCACGTATTGGCACAATCGTGACGCTGGGGGTGGCGATCGCCGCCGTTTGTATCGGGGATTTGAATTTGATTGCCCCGGTATTGACGATGTTCTTTTTGACGACCTATTTCGTCTTGAACGTTTCAGCAGGCATTGAAACCTTTTTGCAAAGTCCTTCGTTCCGCCCCACTTTTAGGGTGCATTGGGCTTTATCTTTGCTCGGGGCGATCGGCTGTTTGGGCGTCATGTTTTTGATTAATGCGATCGCCACAGTCGTGGCAGCGTTGATTGTCCTCTGTATCTACATTTGGTTGCAGCGTCGCGAAATCGAAACCGCTTGGGGTGATGTCAGGCGTGGTTTATGGATGGCGATCATTAGTAAAGGGATTTATCAAGTTCTGGGTTCCGACGACAGTAAAAATTGGCGCCCCCACCTACTTGTCCTATCCGGTGCGCCCCGCAAAAGGTGGTCACTAATCGAGTTAGCCGATGCCTTTAGCCACAACCGCGCTCTGATGACCGTTGCCAGTGTACTTCCCGTCGGTTCCCGCGATGCGAGCCAACAACTCAAGCTCGAAACAACCATTCGCGATTACATCAGTAAGCGGGGTATTCGTGCCCTTGTGCGGGTGAGTACTGCTGATGACCCCTTTGGTGGTGCGATGAACCTCATTGAAACCTACGGCCTTGGCGATTTAGTCCCCAATACGATTTTGCTTGGGGCGAGCGAATCACCCGAACGCTTTGAAAACTATTGTCAGCTCATTAACGATATTCATCTTGCTGAACGTAATGTGGTTATCTTTCGGGAGAATTCCAACTATATTTTTGGTCACCGTCGGCGCATTGATATTTGGTGGGGTGGTGTTCAAACCAATGGCGGCTTGATGTTGATGTTGGCCTACCTTTTGCGTACCGACATTGAATGGCGCAATGCTCAGATTTATCTCAAGTTAGTTGTCCAAGACGAAGCCGCCGCCCAAGCCGCAAGGCAAAACCTCGAAGAACTTATCTCTGTGTCCCGCATTAAGGCAGAACCAATTGTCATCATTGGCGGCGATCGCCCCTTTGAGCAGATTTTGCATGAATCATCAGCCAGTGCAGATCTTGTCTTTTTAGGGATGGCTCGTCCTACCGAACACCCAAACTTCAAGGAGTACTACACCGCTCTCCAAGAACGGGTACAACCACTACCCAGTACCGTATTTGTGCTGGCGGCTCCGAATTACGCCTTTGCCGAGGTGATTGGCTCCAAATAATCGCCACTGGACTTTTAACTGCTGGGAATAGATCTTAAAAAAATAATCTCTCCCCTAGGTGACGTACAAATGGCCGATTTTCACGACAATAAAGTCTAATTCTTTTATTTGCTTTAGATGCTGACGAGTCGGTTAACGAGCCTGAGGAACGGTTTGTAAGCTGCTGGTGTTTCTATTTAAAGCAATTAAAATAACTGTCAAGTGACCCTTGTTCATCTCCCCAAATCCCTATGTCTGAACGGAAAGTTACCGTTTCCCTCTCGACTCTACTACTCATTGTTGGTTCAGTCTTACTGCTGTTTTTACTATGGCAACTGCGGAGCCTTTTAGTTGTATTGATGATCGCCGTTGTCATCGCAGCGACTTTAGCACCGGTTATTCGTACGGCTGAGTCGTTTCGAGTGCCGCGCTGGCTGGCTGTAATTGGCGTATATCTCGGCTTAATATCCGCAGTGACAGGCGCAATCGTGCTCGTTGGCCCGACTGTTGTTGATCAGCTCCAAAAACTTGTCCGCAAATTACCGCTGTACTTGGAGATTTTGGGTGTTTTAGCCCAGTCGTTACTGGTGCGTCTCGGCATGACTGAGCCAGAAATGCTCAATCAACTTAACCAACTTTTTGATATTCAGTCCCTCACGGCTTGGGCTTTCAAATCGTCGCAGGAGGTACTCATTCGCTCCTACGGTATTACCCGTGGTTTGATTGGTGGTCTGCTGAGTCTTATTCTGGCCTTCTTTTTATCTGGTTACATGCTGTCGGGCTCAGACAAATTATTATCTGGCTTTACCAGTCTGTTTCCAGAGCCGTGGGATAGAAGATTGCTAGCACAGGTGCCCTTGATGAGTGAACGCATGGGCGGCTATATCCAAGGCCGAATTTTAGTGTCCAGTATTCTGGGCGTTGTCATTACAGTTGGGTTGCGGCTCCTTGGTATTTCTGATTTGGCTCTAGGTTTAGGGGTCTTAGCTGGCGGCACAAATCTTATTCCGTTTTTTGGCCCTGTTTTAGGGGCTATTCCTGCGCTAATTGTGGCGATCGCCCAAGGTGGCTGGACATTTTTATGGGTGTTTCTGCTTTTTCTAATGATCCAAAATCTCGAAACCTATGTTCTGGATCCATTGCTCGTTGGCTCTTCTGTGAAAGTAAATCCCCTTTATCAGCTCCTTGCTGTCCTTGGAGGTGCCCAAGTACTGGGAATTTTAGGCGCTGTGATCGTGCCGCCGTGGGTTGCTGGCGCCGCAGTTTTACTCGACAGCCTGTATCTCAAACAAAAAATGATTATTCCTTCTAAGGTCTCTTCTCCCTTTGAAGGCCTTACATCCCAGAAGAGTTAGGCTTTTCGTAGATTTTTTTGGTCTTTGTCCTCTATCTAAGGGCGAAGTTTTCTAGAGAAAAACTCAGATTTAAAGTTTCGAAATAAAGAAATTGTTGAAATCTATGTAAATTAATGCTTTCAGCGATCCTTTTTCCCTAAAGAGCGCTTAGAATGATGCAGGAAAACCTTAGAATCGCTGTCTTTGGGCCGTCTGTCGTTCCGAATGCTCCAGCAGAATTCTTGTTTTACCTAGGTTTTTTACATATACTGCTCACAATTACTGAATATTTAGGAGATTCTTAATGAATAAGGGCGAATTAGTCGATTTGGTCGCATCTAAAGCAAGTATCAGCAAAAAGCAAGCAGATACTGTTGTTAGCGCTACTGTAGAGGCCATCATGGAAGCTGTCGCCAATGGCGATAAGGTGACCCTTGTTGGTTTTGGTTCCTTCGAACCCCGTCAGCGTAAAGCAAGAGAAGGTCGCAACCCTAAGACGAACGAGAAAATGCAGATTCCCGCAACTGTTGTTCCTGCGTTTTCCGCTGGTAAGCAATTCAAAGAAATGGTTGCTCCCAAGAAATAAAAGTATCTGACAGAAAAACTCGAATTGTTTTGTGGAGGCTTAGATTGTCGAGAGACGACTTTCTGAGCTTTTTTGTATCTAATTGTCTGGAGAAGTACTGGACAGGCGTTTTGCCGAAATTCTAGAGTGGTTTATATGGTCATTTCGAATAAGAATTAGAAAATTTTTCCGTAGAGATTATGGGGGGATTTCTCGAAATGCTCAATAGCTCGTTGAAACCCCTTCCGCTCTTCGAGCACCTTCCCCAAGGAAGGATATTAGAGAGCCTCTAGAACTTATTCGGAATGACTATATCTTAATTTCGAATGCTCTCAGGGGAAAGAATTTAACCTTGCTCAGAGCAATATTCAATCTTATCTAGAAGGCAAAGATATTCTCTAATTCCCCAACAACCAAGAATTTTTGTCGCCATACAAGCTCTGAATGTTTTACTGCTTTCGGTTTTGATAAATGATGATGTTAGATGTTGCTGTTATCGGGGTTGGTTTAGCTGGAATTTCAGCCGCTGCGAAATGTCAAAAACAAGGCTTAAATATTCAACTATTCGATAAATCTCGTGGTGTTGGTGGTCGCTTAGCCACTCGTCGGGGTTTTGAAACTCGTTTTGATCACGGCTTACCCTGTTGGCAAATTCAGGGCGATCGCACCCAGAAATTGACTGAAATATTACTCGCTGAAAATATTTTAAAGCCGTGGCAGGTTGCGAATACTAATGCCAACAATCCTTCAGCTTGGGAAACGTTAGACGTTGAGCAGGCTTATGTTGCACCAGAGGGGATGACGGCGATCGCCAAATATTTGGCTCGTGATTTAACCATCAATCGCTCCTACCACCTAGAGAAAATCAGCGCCAAGTCTGCTCATTGGGAACTGACGTTTAAAAACGGTGAAGTGGTAGCAGCTGCGGCTTTAATGCTTGCCGTACCTTGCCCCCAAGCGATTCCCTTAGTGCAGGATTTTGTGACACTCGAAATCGGCGATCGCCTTAACAAAATTTCCTATGAACCAGCTCTGTCGTTAATGCTTGGTTTTAAAGAATTAAATCTAAAATTTCCTTGGCAAGAATTACGTTTAACAAATCATCCAATCTTTAAAAAGATTATCCTTGACGGACAAAAGCGATCGCCTCAAGCCTCAACCCTTGTCGTTCAAACAAATTTAGCTTTTGCTGCACAAAATTTAGACACAGATAATCTTGCTCCCGCTGCACAAAAAATAATTACAGAACTGCAAACTATACTCGATCTATCCGAACCTATTTGGCATCAAATTCACCGTTGGCGTTATGCCCTAACCCAAGAAGTTTTAGGTAAGAGTCATCTTACTTTGCCGACAAATTTACCACTGATTCTCTGTGGTGACTGGTGTCTGGGCAATGGCATCGAAGGGGCGATCGCCTCCGGTACGGAAGCAGCAGATCACTTTCTAAAGACTTAACACAGCGCAAGAAAATTTATTTTTGCTAACAGAATTAAAGATAGTTTTTATATTTGTCAATATCTACCCTATTAAATAGGTCTTTTGACACTAGAAATAACAATATATCAGCAGCAAAGCTACAACTAACGGTAGGTTTTATCACTTACGAACATTAATTTAATCTAAATAGACTGTTAATTAATGCTGTCGCCAAAGACTATCTAGAAATAGCCTCGTTACCATAAGAAGTGCAGACTATAAGAAAGGGAAAAGAAAATATATGGTAGCGTCATCAGCTAGCTTCGTTGAAAGTCCAATTTTAGATCGTGACTGTACGACCCTCTCCCGCCACGTTTTGCAGCAGCTTCAAAGTTTTGATGCAGAGGCGCAGGATATCAGTGCCATCATGAACCGCATTGCCCTTGCCGGGAAATTAATTGCTCGTCGTCTTAGTCGCGCTGGCCTAATGGAAGGGGTTCTCGGCTTTACAGGAGAAGAGAACGTCCAAGGCGAGTCGGTCAAAAAGATGGATGTCTATGCCAACGATGTTTTTATTTCTGTTTTCAAGCAGAGCGGTTTAGTCTGTCGTCTGGCTTCCGAGGAAATGGAGAAACCCTATTACATTCCTGAAAATTGTCCTGTGGGTCGCTACACGCTTCTCTATGACCCGATTGACGGCTCCTCTAATGTCGATATCAATCTCAATGTTGGCTCGATCTTTTCCATTCGGCAACAGGAAGGTGAAGACCTTAATGGCGAAGCAGAGGATTTATTGCAAAACGGCCATAAGCAGTTGGCAGCGGGTTACATTCTCTATGGGCCTTCAACGATGTTGGTTTACTCCATTGGTAAGGGTGTCCACTCGTTTATCCTTGACCCCAGCTTAGGAGAATTTATCCTTGCTGAAGAAAATATTGTGATGCCCCGCCACGGCAAAATTTATAGTGTTAATGAGGGTAATTTCTGGCAGTGGGAAGACTCGATTCGAGAGTACATTCGCTACATGCACCGCCACGACGGTTATACAGCTCGGTATAGCGGCGCACTGGTGGGGGACTTGCACCGGATTTTGATGCAAGGCGGTGTCTTTTTGTATCCCGGCACGAAGAAAAAGCCTGAGGGCAAATTGCGTTTACTCTACGAAACTGCTCCCTTGGCATGGTTAATTGAACAAGCTGGTGGTAAGGCGAGTACAGGTACGAAACCTTTATTAGACTTTGTGCCGACAATGTTGCACCAGAGAACTCCTGCGGTGCTGGGTAGCACTGAAGATGTGGAGTTAGTCGAGTCGTTTATCCGAGAGGGTCAGCGACAGGTGGTTGCGGCTGGCTAGGGCAGCGGTTTGAGTAAGTAGGTGATTGGTGTGAAGGCGATCGCCTACTTATGGTTTAAACGATGAAAAACTCCTGAGCTTCACGACTTATACTCTTTAGAAATCTCTTGTTTAAGATGGCCGAGCTTACTGGAAAAATTGAAAAACGTGACGTTGGCATGGGGGCATGGGCATTGGTTGCCAGTGATGGTCAGGTATACGAATTACGCAATTTACCGTCCGACTGCCAGCAATCAGAGATTGAAGTAAAAGTGACGGGTCAAGTGCTCAAAGATGCGATGTCGATCGCCATGATCGGCACAATTTTTGAGGTTGAAAGTTGTGAGAAAGTTTAACCAGTTTTTGATAGTGAATTGTAATTTTCTTGGGTAATAGGGGGCGATCACCCATCCCACTGGAGAGAAGCGTTAACGGGACTTTAAGGCTATAGTGATTAAAATTTACGACCAATATTGTCCTACCGCCCCAGCAAACTAATGACCAGTGAGACGAGTTTACCGAAGCAATTTGATGTTGTGGTGATTGGCAGTGGAGCAGCGGGCTTGTATGCAGCTTTATCGTTGCCCAGTCATTTGCGAGTCGGTCTAATTACAAAAGCGAAACTCAGAACTGGATCGAGTAAGTGGGCACAGGGGGGGATTGCCGCGGCGATCGCCCCGACGGATTCACCAGATTTACACTTTACCGACACACTCAAAGCAGGCGCAGGACTATGCGATCCAGCAGCGGTTAGTTTTTTGGTCAATAACGCTAAAGCTGCTATCCATCATCTGGTGGAAATGGGAGTAGATTTTGATCGCAAAAATGGCGAATTAGCTATGACCTTAGAAGCCGCCCACTCTCGGCCACGGGTGCTGCACTCCAAGGACACCACAGGCAAAGCAATCATTACAACACTGATTGAAAAAGTCCTAGAACGGCCTAACATTTATGTCGTCTCCCAAGCCTTTGCCCTACAGCTGCGCCGCGATCAAAACGGCAGATGTTGTGGCGTCAGCGTTTTACATGATAGTTGCATTCACTGGATCAACTCTGGGGCCGTGATTGTGGCGACGGGCGGCGGCGGCCAGGTCTTTGCCCAAACCACTAATCCGACAGTAAGTACAGGGGATGGAGTGGCCTTGGCGTGGCGGTTAGGGGCACAGCTACGAGACCTCGAATTTTTTCAGTTTCATCCGACCGCATTAACGAAACCCGGTGCACCTCGCTTTCTGATTAGTGAAGCAGTGCGGGGCGAAGGAGCACATTTGCTCGGTTTTAACGGCGATCGCTTTGCCTTTGATTATCATCCTGATGGTGAACTGGCCCCCCGCGATATTGTAAGTCGGGCAATTTTTAGTTATCTAGCTGAAAATGCTGGCGATCCCGCTAATGCCCACGTTTATCTAGATTTGAGCGTTATTCCAGAGGAGAAAATTCGCCGCCGCTTCCCCAACATTATTCGCATGTGTGCTGAATGGGGGGTCGATGTTTTTTCAGAGCCAATTCCAGTCGCACCTGCTGCCCACTATTGGATGGGTGGCATTAAAACCGATGCAACCTGTGAAACCTCAATTTCTGGGTTATACGCAATTGGTGAAACATCTAGCACAGGGGTTCATGGCGCAAATCGTTTGGCAAGTAACTCTTTATTAGAGTGTTTAGTTTTTGCAGCGCAGTTACATCGATTTGAACCACCGACTCCACATACCGCTGAAGAAACTTCCCCCCCCAAAATCGTCACTGAGCATTGGCGGCGGGAAATTACTAAAGTACAAACTATTCGTGCAGATTTACCATTTTTACTGTGGCAAAGTGCTGGGATTTGTCGCAACCAACAAACCCTTGATGAGGCGATCGCCCAAGTTTCGATTTGGCGAGATCAATTGCAGGAGATGGATTTGGCGCAATTTCTCAACCTCGATGCGAGTACAACCATTGAATTTGAACATCCCGACGCAGAAACAGAAATTCGTCTCTATGCCGAAACCTGTAACCTTGCTGATGTAGCTTGGCTTATTCTCAAAAGTGCTGCTTGGCGCACAGAAAGCAGGGGTGGACATTACCGCTTAGATCATCCTGCAACTCAGCCAGATTGGCAGGTTCATACTTTAATTGAGAACTCAGCATTTCGGCGATCGCCCCTTGTGGAGTGACGCGGTGCATAGGTGAAGGAGAGAGGGGAAGAGCCGGAGAAAATTACCATCAACAAATTATGCTTATCTGATCTCGCATCTCTGCAACCAAGCAACATCGAAATGAATATCCATTACCCTCGGTTCATTTGCCAATAAAAAAGGCGATCGCCAGACCGCCTAAAAAAATATAGAGTTAGAAATTTTAAATAGAAAACTATCTAGCTTGCTTCAGTGGGCACAAGATCTAGGTATGCATCAAAATCGGCTAAAGCATTGCGATACTCGTTATTGGTGACCGCAGAATTATTTTCTTTTGCCGCTGCATCAAGACGCTCTAGGTGAGCAAAAATCTCATCAACGAGTTCTTGGGCTTGAGCTTTGTCGCTAGGCAACAAAGTATTCGCTAAATATGTCAAGTCACGACGTAGGAAGCCAAAGGGCCCGTGAATGTAAGTACGAGTATCTACCCAGTTATCATCTTTAACGAATTGTCCGAGGGTTTCCATCCCTTCGCGGGCTTCGTCAACTGGGATTAAGAAAGTCTCGATTTGGGAGAGGCGATCAGGAGTGTAGGTGTCAGGTACTTTAACCGTGGGGCTAGAACAACTAACAAGAAAAGTGGTTATAACCACTAACAGCAAGGATAAGACAGACCGTAGACGTAACATCATGGTGATATTTGTAAAGCTCTTTAACGTTATCAGCGTTTAAATTTGCCCTCATCATCTCATAAATAGGACTGAGCAACAGGGTTTGGGAAAAGAGATTTGGTTTTTCGCCGACAAATAAACCGCTAACCTGCCAAAAACTTACTTAGTTCTGGTGCAATTTCGTCAGCAAAATGCTCTTGGGGGTAATGTTTTGCCCCGTCGAGGGAAACCCATTGGTGGGAAGTTTCAGTGGCGACCCATTTCTTTAAGCCGTCATTGTCGAGCCATTCATCCTGCATCCCCCACAGAAATAGTGTTTTACCGTCGCGCTCTTGCAAACCTTTGAGAGTCGGAGGTAAGACTGTGCCTAAATCCATGCGTTTAACAGTTGCCATGAGGGATCGCCCTGCGGCTGAGGTCGTAAGAAAAGGCTTGCGATAGACTTCCAAATTTTCGTCGCTAATCACAAAACCACTGCCGCCTTCGAGGGTACGGTCAACGAGAAGCGGATCTTGGGTCAACATATCCCCAACGAAGGGAATACCCCATTGCTTCATTTTCCAAGGCAGTTTGCTGGAAGGAAGAAGCGGTGAATTGAGGATAACTAGGCGATCGCAGATATTTGGATTATTCAATGCAAAAATAATCCCGAGATGGCCGAGGAAGCCCTGAACAACAATATGACAACGCTCAATTTCTACAGCTTCTAAAAACTCTTTTAGGGCATCACAAAAGGCTTCTGGCACGTAGGAAAACTCCCTTGTACTAGGAAACCCTGAAAAGCCAGACCCAATCCAATCCGGTGCAATACTGTAAAAATTAGCGGCTTCTAACTTTGACATGACCTCACACCAGCTAAAACTTTGGGAGGGCAAACCATGCAGAAAAAGAATTGGTAACCGTGTTTCAACTTTAGTTTCCGTCTCTCGGTAAAACCATTCCAGACCGTTAACCGTAATCTTTTGTTCGAGCAGTGTCATTGATTTTTCGCTTTTCTCACACCATTGGGTCTCAGTATAGTAAAGCGTGGCATAGCGACAGATTATGATTTTTCCCGAAAAAAATAGGAAATACTACGGGGTTTTCATCCCCTGTGACTATTTAGATTCGGGCTTTTAAGTGATATCTTTTGAGTAATTTCATCAACCACCGTGGCAATAGTGGACGCAAAATTTTCCCCTACCAATACAATCTTTAAGCCGACTGGCAATCAATTATTAGGGTTATTAACGGCTCTTTTAGTGGGTTTAACCTTCGCGACAAACTTGTTTGAAACATCAGTAGCAATGCCATTATGGCTACCTCTGATTGTTTCTGCGGCGATCGCCGGAGTCTCTGGTTTTTGGATTGTGCCGTTACTACAACGGTTAAAAACAGGACAAATTATTCGTGAGGAAGGGCCCCAAGCTCACCTAAAAAAAGCAGGTACACCCACTATGGGAGGCTTGATTTTCTTGCCGATTGGAATTGCCACTGGTCTTGTTTTTTCTGGTTTTAATGGTGAGGCGATCGCCGTTGCATTAGTAACTGCCGCCTACGGTTTAATCGGTTGGGTTGATGATTGGCAAGTTTTAAAACTGAAATCAAATAAAGGTATTTCCCCCAAAACAAAACTTGTTTTACAAATTGCTGTTGCCGTTGTCTTTTGTCTTTGGCTCGCCTTTACCCGTCCAGAATTAACAACCATTGAATTTTTTGCAGGTTTGACTTTGCCCCTGAGTTTTCTTTTTTGGGCATTGGCTGGCTTTGCGATGGTTGCAGAAAGTAATGCCACAAATCTTACGGATGGTGTGGATGGTCTCGCCGGCGGCAGTGGGGCGATCGCCCTACTGGGTATCGGGCTTTTAGCATTGCCAGAACATCCCGCTCTAACTTTGTTTTGTGTTTGTATGGGTGGCGCTTGTCTCGGCTTCATTGTCCATAACCGTAATCCCGCAAAAGTTTTTATGGGGGATACTGGTTCCCTTGCCCTTGGTGGAACCCTTGCCGCAGTCGGAATTTTGAGCGGCAACATTTGGGGACTACTAATTATTAGCGGTATTTTTTGCCTCGAAACCCTATCAGTTATTGCTCAAGTTACCTATTACAAAGCGACAAAAGACGCTAACGGCATCGGTAAACGTCTCCTTAAAATGGCTCCGATTCATCACCATTTCGAGTTAAGTGGCTGGGCAGAAACCCAAATTGTCGGTGCTTTTTATCTCCTTGGCACGCTACTGGTTGTTATTAGCTTTTTCATTACCTAAATTTTTCACACTTCAAAATAAATTTAAATCTGACAAGCTAAAATCGGATTGATCTTCGTTAGCTGTGCTGACTCCCTATGACCTTAATTTCCCCCATTGCCAAAGTAGAACGCAAAGAAAATGGTCGTACTGTAGGGAAAGGTGCAAGGCCTTGGACGATCATGTTTATGGTGACCCTCGCTTTACTCGGCGGTATGGGGACGCGTCTCGCTATTTTGCAATTGGTTCGTGGGGAAGAACTACAGGAAGTTGCCCGGGAAAATAGTGTTCGTCTCGCGCCGAAACCTCCGGTTCGCGGCAATATTTTTGACCGTAATGGCAAGATTCTGGCAACGACAAAATTAGCTCACTCTGCCTACGTTTGGCCTGTTGCCCGCACAAAGCCAAATTGGGAAACGACAAGGGATCTTCTCGGGAAGTTAGTTGGCATGACCCCGGAAGAGATCGAAACATTTCTAGATGAACATAATGTTTATTCTACGGAGCCAATTCCCATTGCCCGTAATCTCACCACAGCTCAAATTACGGCGATCGAAGAATTTCACTCCCAACTCGATGGTGTCGAAGTCATTATTGAGCCGATTCGTGACTATCCAGAGGGGAATGCGGCTTCCCATGTTTTAGGCTATACCCGCGAACTCACCCCTGAAGAATACGAAAAGCGTAAAGCGGAAGGCTATCGACTACAAGATTATATTGGGAAGTTGGGCTTAGAGGCGGCGCTAGAACCTCGTTTGCGCGGTGAATGGGGTGGACAGGAAATCCAAGTGGATCGCGATGGTCGCTTCGTTCAAGTGCTCGGAGAAGTCGCCTCAAAGGCAGGTGAAGATATTACGCTCACCATTGATATTGACTTACAGAAAGTAGCGCAACAGGTGCTCGGTGAACGCCTAGGTTCGATTGTCGCCATTGACCCCCGTAATGGTGAAGTCTTAGCGATGGCCAGCTTTCCGGGGTTTGACCCAAATATTTTTTCGCGACGGATTTCTCCAGAAGAGTGGGCAGAGGTGACAGCGAAGGGTGATCCGTTTATTAACCGTGCCATTCGAGGCTTTCCACCGGCTTCCACCTACAAAGTCGTAACGGCGATCGCCGGGATGGAGTCAGGCAAATATCCTGCTAATACAGTTCTCCAAACAACCCCTTATCTTGCAGCGGCAGGTGTGCGTTTCTACGAATGGAATAAAGCTGGTTTTGGGGCGGCAGGCTATGTCCGTTCGATGCAGTGGAGTAGTAATACATTTTATGGTCAGGTTGGCCGTGGCGTGACGGGCGAAACTTTAATTGATTGGTCACGACGATTGGGGTTTGGTGAGCTATCGGGCATCGAACTCGAAGAGGAAACCCCCGGACTAATCCCCGATAGCAACTGGACACAGGAAAGACTAGGTCGCGACTGGCACGTCGGCGATACCGTCAATATGTCCATTGGTCAGGGTCTAACCTTGGCAACACCTCTACAAATTGCACGAATGTTTGCGGTTCCTGCAAATGGTGGCTATTTGGTGACGCCCCATTTAGTTAAAACAGCAGATGTGCCCAAGGAAGATTTGCAATTGGCACGGTCAACCGTCGAAACCTTACAAAAAGGATTAAGAGCTGTTGTTAGTGGTGGTACAGGTAAGGTGATGAACGCCAGCGGTATTCCTCCCTCGGCGGGTAAAAGTGGTACGGCGGAAGCGCCACCCCGGGAGAACCATGCTTGGTTTGGTGCCTATGCTCCCCACGATAATCCTGAAATTGTAGTTGTCGCTTTTGCGGAACACTCTGGTGGTGGCGGTGGTTCTGTTGCAGGGCCAATGGTGCGTGATGTGACAAAAGCGTATTTTGACCTAAAGAAAAAGCGCGCTGCTAGTTCGTCTGAAGAAAATCCTTCTGGAACAGTGGGCAATGCAGAATCTAGTAATCCGGAAACCTAGGTGTTATTGTCGGATTCCCCTACTGTCTGATGGGTACGGTAGAAAAATAGAATAGACGTAAGCTCAAAGCTCAGATTTGTACTGAATGTTTGGGCTTTGTTGAACGTTATTTTATTTTTTGGCGATGCAACCCAATAATCCTAATCAATTTACGGAAAAAGCTTGGCAGGCGATCGCCCAAACTCCGGACATCGCCAAACATAACCAGCAGCAGCAAATCGAAAGTGAACACCTAATGCAAGCATTGCTTGAACAGGGTGGGCTAGCAAAAAGTATTTTTTCAAAAGCAGAAGTCTCATTACCGCGTTTACGGGATCGTACGGATGCGTTTATCAAAACTCAGCCAACTATCTCTAAACCCAGTGAGTCGGTATATTTGGGGCGAAGCCTAGATACCCTTTTAGACCAAGCAGATAATCATAAAAAATCCTTTGGCGACGAGTTTATTTCCGTCGAGCATTTAGTTCTGAGCTATACCAAGGATGACCGATTCGGCAAAAAACTCTATAAAGAGTTTGGCTTAACGGAAAATAAATTAAAGGAAATCATTACGCAAATTCGAGGCAATCAAAAGGTGACCGACCAAAATCCAGAAGGCAAATACGAATCCCTTGAAAAATATGGTCGTGATTTAACCGAACTTGCCCGTAACGGTAAGCTTGACCCCGTAATTGGTCGTGATGATGAGATTCGTCGCACGATTCAGATTCTTTCCCGTAGAACCAAGAATAATCCGGTTTTGATCGGTGAACCGGGTGTCGGTAAAACGGCGATCGCGGAGGGATTGGCGCAACGGATCGTCAATCGTGACGTGCCGGAATCTCTCAAAGATCGTACCCTGATTGCTTTGGATATGGGTTCTTTGATCGCGGGGGCAAAATATCGTGGCGAATTTGAAGAACGTCTCAAAGCAGTATTAAAAGAAGTTACTGATTCTGAAGGTCAAGTCATTCTCTTTATCGACGAAATTCATACCGTTGTCGGAGCTGGTGCAACCCAAGGGGCAATGGATGCAGGAAACTTACTGAAGCCAATGTTGGCGCGGGGCGAACTCCGTTGTATCGGTGCAACAACCCTCGATGAATACCGTAAATATATCGAAAAAGATGCAGCTCTGGAGCGTCGTTTCCAGTCAGTGATGATCAATGAACCCACTGTGATTGATACGATTTCGATTTTGCGGGGTTTAAAAGAACGCTATGAAGTTCACCATGGTGTAAAAATTGCTGACACGGCTCTTGTAGCAGCGGCGATGTTATCCAACAGATATATCAGCGATCGTTTTTTACCGGACAAAGCCATTGATTTGGTTGACGAGTCTGCTGCCAAACTCAAAATGGAAATCACATCCAAACCTGAAGAACTAGACGAAATTGATCGCAAAATTCTCCAGCTCAAGATGGAGCAAATTTCCCTGAAAAAAGAAAGTGATTCTGCGTCAGTAGAACGGCTCGACAAGCTGGAAAAAGAGCTGGCCGATTTACAGGAGGAACAATCGCATCTCAATGCTCAATGGCAATCGGAAAAGGAAGTCATTGATAAAATCCGTCACCTGAAGGAAGAAATCGATGCGACAAATCTTGAGATTGAACAGGCAGAACGAGGCTATGACCTCAATAAGGCGGCTGAACTGCGTTATGGCAAATTAGCGCAACTACAGCAGGAAGTTAAAGATATTGAGTCTAAATTGGCAGAAGACCAAGGTAGTGGCGATTCTTTACTTCGGGAAGAGGTTTTAGAGTCGGATATTGCTGAAATTATTTCCAAATGGACTGGCATTCCGATCAGTAAGCTCATTGAGTCTGAAAAAGAAAAACTGTTGCACCTAGAAGATGAGCTGCACCGTCGGGTGATTGGTCAAGAAGAAGCTGTTACTGCTGTGTCTGAGGCAATTCAACGTTCTCGCGCGGGACTTGCAGATCCTAATCGTCCTACTGCTAGCTTTATTTTTCTTGGCCCCACAGGTGTCGGTAAAACCGAGTTGGCAAAGGCTTTGGCGCAATTCCTCTTTGACACCGAGGAGGCTCTTGTGCGCATCGATATGTCCGAATATATGGAGAAACACGCTGTTTCCCGTTTGATGGGAGCGCCTCCGGGATATGTCGGTTATGAGGAGGGTGGTCAGTTAACGGAAGCGATTCGTCGCCGTCCCTACTCAGTGATCTTGTTCGACGAAATCGAAAAGGCTCACGCGGATGTCTTTAATGTGATGCTGCAAATCCTTGATGATGGTCGCCTCACCGATTCGCAGGGTCGCACCGTCGATTTTAAAAATACTGTGATCATCATGACCAGTAATATCGGCTCGCAATTTATCCTCGATGTGGCTGGTGATGATACTCGCTATGAGGAAATGCGATCGCGGGTAATGGAAGCAATGACCGCCAGTTTCCGCCCAGAATTCCTCAACCGCATTGATGAGCTGATCATTTTCCATGGTCTCAAACAGGACCAACTCCGCGAAATCGTAAAACTCCAAATTAATGGTCTTGCAAAACGTCTCGCTGAACAAAAACTCAGCATTGAATTGTCCGACGAAGCCTATAACTTTGTTGCAGACATTGGTTATGACCCAGTTTATGGCGCTAGACCCTTAAAACGCGCTGTTCAAAAATACGTAGAAACGGCGATCGCCAAAGGAATTCTAAAAGGTAAATTTGTTCCCGGCGAAACGATTAAAGTCGAAGTCAAAGACGAACGACTAACATTCGCGAAATAAAGTGAATTCAGGGGTTAAGCAATTAGCCCCTTATTTTTTGCCCAAAATTAGATAGAAGCTCACTAGTGATATCAATGCTATCATTCAAGCAAGTTCCTCTCTCCCAATTCTATTTGAAAAAAGCCCATGGCAAATTTGATTGTCCGGAATATTGATGATGCAATTGTGGCTGCGCTTAAACAACGGGCGAGTCGCAACGGTGTGAGTGCAGAAGCTGAACATCGAAAAATTCTCGCTCAAGTATTGCTCCAGCCAACAAAAAAATCTTTTGCGGAAGTTCTTGCTCTAATGCCAAATGTTGGTCAAGATTCTGATTTTGAGCGTGTACAAGATGATATGACTAACGATGTATTTACTTGATACCAATGTCATTAGTGAGTTGCGCAAGCGGGATAAAGCAAACTCCGGTGTTATGCAATTTTTTCAGGAGGCGGCTCAACAAGAAGCCCATTTGTTTATCAGCGTGATTACTATCGGTGAGCTGCGTCGTGGTGTTGATTTAATTCGTTATCGTGGCGATCGCCCGCAGGCAGATTTACTAGAGACTTGGTTGCAAACAATCCTTGATGAGTATGCCGATCATATTCTCGATTTCACTGCGACAGAAGCTCAAGTTTGGGGCAAGTTGCGAGTACCTCACCCTCAAAATTCTATTGATAAACAAATTGCGGCGATCGCTCTTGTTTGTGGACTGACTTTGGTTACTCGTAATGTCAGAGACTTTGCAGAAACAGGGGTCTCATTGCTCAACCCGTTTAATGGTGGCTAATATTGGCGATCGCCAAAGGTATTCTGAAGGGAGAATTTATTCCTGGCGAAACGATTAAAGTCGAGGTTAAAGACGAACGCCTAACATTTGCCAAATAAAGTTAGAAAAGGGGACTAGAAAATTAGTCCCTTTTTTTATAAGTGAGCAACTACAAGTGAGGTAGCTGTTTTAGGAAGCTTGTTTTTGGGAGCGATATTGATAATCAGTCAGCTTGGCGATCGCCTTTTTGAGTCGAGGGGTTTCTTCACCATAGAGATCGACCCACTCGTAAAAGGTCAATTCACCATTGAGATAATCTTCGGGTGACTTTGCCCCTTCTAGCATCACTAACGCAATCTCGTTGTAAGCCTCAGTCCAAGCAGCCGCCGCATCAGCAGTCCAGCGATCGCCGAGGTAGGTCTCAAGGCTTTCTAATAATGCTCGTCCGACAAGAGGGTAATGTTCTTCTAATGTCCCCACCTCAAAATGCATTGCCCCAAGACTTTTCAGCGCTGGCGCAAGGACTTCCGGGTTGCGTAAATTTTCGACGATCGCCGCTAAAGAAAAGACCAGCTTTTTCTCCTGAGCCTTCGCATCCGTTTCCTCAAATAAAGGCTTTAGTTCAGGGTTGTGGCGAAATAATGTTTCGTAAAAATGTGCAGAAAACTCAACTGCTTGGGGGGCGACGTAATCAAAAGAATCTTCAAGTAGCTGAGTCTTCATAAAATACCTATTTTCGACGGGAAAAGAATGGCCAATGGGCTCAAATTACCGATTATTCTACAGAATTACGGCTAGTCTGCTCCGAAAACTCACGAATATAAATCAGAAAATCTTGAGACGATAAGCCCTGATCCTTTGAAGAGCTTAGAGGACATTTCCCCGTTACAGATAACCATATTGGCGAGGCTGACTTGTCATTAAGCGCCATATCCTAACCAATCACTAATTGCCTAAACTCGCAGAATAATAATTGTGAGTAAACTTGATTATTGCATCACTCTGTTTCCGACTGATGAGCACCGTAACGTAAAGCCATGATCGTAATATCATCCGATTGAGGCATTTGCTGGGTGAAATGTTTAACGCGATTACCTAAAATACCCACAATATCGGTCGCGGCAATTGTCGTTGGCAACTTATCTAAAATATCGACAACACGGTCTTCCATAAAAAACTGACCATCACGATCTCGCGCCTCTGTAACGCCGTCGGTGTACATCACCAACAAATCACCAGCATCAAGGGTTAGTTCTGCTAGTTTATATTCAGCCTCTTCAAAAATCCCCAAGAGCATCCCGTCAGGAATCGGGATCATCTTTGGTGTATCGTCAACTCGCTTTAAAAAAGGACGATTGTGGCCGCCGTGGACGTAGGTTAATCTTCCCGTTCGCACATCCAGAATGCCGAAAAAGATTGTCACAAACAAGCAGTTTGTATTACTTTCACAGAGTTGACGATTAATCGCCGAAAAAATCGAGGCTAGATTTTCATCTTGAATATTTAGTCGTGCAATACTTGCCCGCAAAATGGTTACTGCGCGAATCATAAATAGTGCCGCAGGAATCCCCTTCCCGGACACGTCACCGATCGCCAAACCCACTGTATTTTCATCGATAGGAAAAGTATCGAAAAAATCGCCCCCTACCTCCCGCGCTGGCTCAATGCTCGCTGCCACATCAATCTGCGGATACTGCGCCAAAAGAGGTTTTTCTTGGGGCAAAATGTTGGATTGAATTTGAGCCGCAGCCTTTAAATCCCGCTCTATCTGCTCAAATCTGAGACGCTCTTCAAGGGTTTTGATCGCCACTTTATCGAGGCGGCGCATCCGACTAGAAAGCCCTGTCAGTAAACTTTTTACAACCTCTGGCCACGACATCAGATCATCCCAAAAGATACGTTCAGGGATACTGAGGAGTCGGCATTCTGTCGCGGCGACGACATAGGCTGAAACGGGCATATTTTCGATAATGGACATTTCGCCGATACATTCACCCACCGGAATGCGAAAACCCATTTCGGGATTGAGGACTGCGTCTTCTTTTTCGGCGAGGTACACCATCAAATGACCCGACAGCAAGATGTAGAGAGTATGATTTTCTTGTCCGGGTTCGGTGATACTAGAACCAGCAGGAAAGACTTGGATGGCGCATCTTTGCACAAGGTCTTGCAGTAATTTTGGCTGGACTCCTTGAAATAGTTCGCAACCGGCGATCGCCTCCCAGTCGTTGTGGGATTCATTCAGCTCGAATACAACATCATTAGGAGAAGAATCAGACATTAAGCGAAGAAATTGTTATGGGCAGAGACCTTTGCGCATTAGTTTAGATGATCTTGCGGACTTTTCCCGTGTAAGACCTTTAAAGTCTTTGTAACTTTTATTGTCTGCCTAGATTTTCAAAAGTTCCCATCCTACAATTCCCGGCAAACTCTACTCCTAAAAGTGCTGGGTTCTTGGTGATTTATAACTTTGAAAAATATTTTTTTGCCGCTTTTGGTTCTGGCACCATCGTTTCTGAACCTTCTTGCCAATCGACAGGGCAAACTTCGTCACGGTGGGTCTGGACGTGCTGCACGGCTTTGAGAATACGGAGGGTTTCATCTAAGCTCCGACCAAAGGAAAAATTATTAATCGTGATGTGTTGAACAATGCCTTCGCTATCAATAATAAATAATCCCCGTAAAGCAATGCCTGCCTCCGTTTCAAGGACACCGTACTGTTCACTAATGGTTTTGCTTAGGTCAGAAACTAAAGGAAAAGCTAATTCTCCAACACCACCATCTTTGCGGTCGGTTTGGATCCAGGCGAGGTGGGCAAATTCACTGTCGACGGATACGCCTAAAATCTCGGCATTTAGCTCCGCAAATTCACTGTGGCGATCGCTGAAGGCTGCAACTTCGGTGGGACAGACAAAGGTGAAGTCGAGGGGATAGAAAAATAAAACAATATATTGACCGCGATAATCCGATAGTTTAATTGTTTTAAATTCTTCCTCAAATACTGCCGTGGCAGTAAAGTCCGGCGCGAGTTGTCCAACTTGTACAACCATTCATCTTTCCTTGTGAGCAGCGTTTTCTTCAAGGTATCACAACGATGAAAGACCCATGTCCTTCTAGGGGAAGAAGCAAGATTTTGACAAGGTTTTTTATAAATTTGTGAGCAGTGACCACGCTTGGAAAACTTTGCCTTGGAGGAGGGCAGAAACTCCGGCGATCGCCTGAAATTCTGCGACATCAGGGGCAAGCTGTAAAGCCTCTTGGATCGCTGTTTCTGCCGCCTTCGGTTGCCATTGATAGAGATTAACGAAGGCAATGTAGGCATGGACAAAGGGATTTTCTGGTTCCAGCTCGCGTAGCTCTGCGAGGGTCGCTAGGGTTGCAACGGGTTCTTCTTGGAGGGCATGGGCAAGAACTTTCGCGTAATACCAGTCGCGAATTTGAGGAGAATTGACCTGTGCTTTACTGAGGCGAAAACCTAAAGTTTGCTCCAATTGCTTCAGATAATTTTGCTCCGGATCGTACTGATTTAGACGTGCCACATGGGCAAAAAGTGGGTCTAAAGCGTCTATACCTTCACCAAGTTGGGGGGCGACCGCCCGTTCTTGGGTCAGCCAATCGAGTTCGACAAGTTGCAATGGCGTTAGGGTTGATTCTGGTGGAGCTGCCTGAATCGTAACGGAGGTCGATGGCTGAATGATAGGTCGCGTTTGTCCTGTACTGGGGTCGAGGTAAAGCGCTTGGAGATTGTAGGTTCCCGCCGGAAAATCTGCTGGAGCGAGCATGGCTGTTTGCTCAACAACCTTAAAGCGGTCATTCCATTCCCCTGAGGCGAGACGACCCTCATAAAGTTGTCCAAAACCGATGGCATGGTCATGGATCCAAAATTGCTGACCATTACTCCATGTGAGCAGTACTAAGCCATCTTTTAGATCGCGCCATTTGCCAGACCAATTGTAGGTAATCGGAATCGGTTGTCCGGCGATCGCCGTATCGGGAAGTTCGACTAAATCTAATTGCAAGGGTTGTTGCACCCCGTCAAAATGGGCAACTGTCACTAAAGCTCGTTGCCTTTGGTACAGGGTTAATTCGGTATCGTCGGGCAGTGGCCAAGTATTTTGGACATAGAAGTCAGGATTATCTGGGAGTTGCGCCGCGAGTTCTAACTGTGGTTGTTTCGCGTTGGCGTTATTGCCTGTTTTGGTTAAGAGCAAATCAAAACCGATAGCATCTTGAGCTACCTGTTCTGGGCGATCGCCTAGTTCCCGGCCATAAACTTGAAATTTTCGCTGCGCCCCAAAATAGTTGATGTTGTTGTGGTTTAACCAAAATAAACTGGGAATCACCCCGATATTGCTGCGGGTATAGCGATGGGTGCGAATCACATTTTCAATCACCTCTGGTTGAGGATAGTAATTCGTATCGGCAGCATATTTCGGCGGTAGAACATTTGCCAAAACGGGCAACGGAAATAATCGTCCGACAGCTAAAACTAAGACAGCAACAAAGGTTAGCCAGCGCACAAACAGCCAACGCCCACGCCATTGCGTTAAACCATAGCCAAGGAAAATCCCCACAATCGGCAGATAGGGCATGATGTAACGCGGGTCTTTGTTATATAGCGCGGAGAACAAAAAATAAGACCCAGTAAAATAAACGCCTAGCCAAATGAGACTTTCCTTTTCCGGCAAAACGTAACTTTCTTTGCGGCGGGGAAATCGTTTCCCGAAATGCAGACATAACCCCACAATCGGCACAATCAACCACAGCCATGACACCGCTCGCGGTAAATCTTGCCAATAGTAAATCCAAGCCTGAATGGTGTTTAATGCCGGGTCGCCTTCATTAGCCGCAGCGGTAACATTAGCTCGTTCGTAGGTACTAAATAAATAAATAAAGTTAGTGCTATACCAGCCGCCCCAAAATAGAACCGAGACAAACGCGCTAAAAATTAATTGCAGAATCCGTTCCCATTGTCGTCGCCAAATGCTGGTTCCCGCTGACCACAGCAGGGGGAAAAACAAGAAAAACATGCAGGTTTGCTTGGTCATCAGCGCAATGCCTAAACAAGACCCAAACGCCACCATCCAGAGCCATTGGGAGCTACGTTTTTCTGAAAAGTACCAATGGGTGAGGCAGGCAAAGGTGAGAACGGTAACGCTCGTTAGGGCAATGTCGGTAATGAAATGGAGGCGATAGTAAACGAAAAGGGGCATCAACAGAGTGATCGCCGCGCCCCACCGTGCGACGACAGGATTAAATAAACGTTTGCCAATGCTGTAGGTTGCCCAGAGGGTGACGGCACTAAAAATCCAGTTCACCATGAGGGCATTGTCGCTCCCTTTGCCGAAAATCAGCTGAAACGGTACGGCTAAAAGATAGGTGAGGGGTGGAAATTTATTGGACACCTGCCAAAAGTCCCGCCACCCCGAAAACTGAAAAATAGCAGCCATATAATTTAGGCTGCCCGTCAAATGATTTGCTTCGTCCCATCCCGGCATACTTTGATCAATATTTAGCCACAGGCGATCGCCGATATTGATGCCGAGCCACAACACAATGAGAAATAAAATATCAAACCAAGTGGATTGATTCGCTTTAGCGGAATGGGAATTTGGCAACTATCGCGGCTCCGATTGTTTAACAAAGCAATAGTTGCAATGTATCGGAAAAGATTGTCGATGGGAAGACTACCTAAATTTGTCTTGATGAGATGAAATTGTGTGAATTTAAGCTGATTTTTAGTGGTCGGTTTGGCGATCGCCGCGACGACGGAGTGCGTTCAGACCGAATAAAACAAGATTGGGCAAAATGGCCGCAGGTGTTGGTACAGCTTGGGGAGAAATATTACCGTAGCGGATATTATCAATGCCGCCGTCCAATAAATAACCGCCTCCTTCCGTGTCAGACAACTGCACACTAGAGAAACTACCCTCGGTGGCAATCACACCAAAAAAGCCCCTTTGTTCGGGTAAACCAAAGACAAAATTCTGACTACCAACGATCAATTCTAAGGTGTCGTTTTTATCTGTATTGACCCAGTCAAAGCCAAAGACATTGATAGGATTGTTGAAGTTGAAAGTTGCCGCTGTATTAGACCTGTAGGACTTTAACTTCAGGAAGGTTGAGCCATCCACGTTCGCTGTTTCGTCGCCGTCCACAATGCGGCTCCAAGTCATATCAGACTCAATGGCAAAGTCATCTAAGACATGATTTTTGGCCTCGCTTAACGTTGCATCATTAAAAGTTTCGGTATTCAGGCTAGAGGCAATCGCCGCAAACTCAGATTCATTTGTAAAGGTCTTCAGGGTTAGCGCCTGGGCGGGTGTCACGCTTAAACCTAAAACAACAGCACCGACGGCAGACAACGCGACTTGATTAGAAACTTTCATGAATTAGATGGTAGAGCATACTAAGTGTGTAAGTCTATCTCGGAAAAAACGCCCAAAACACTTGTATTTCCAATCTTTACCGACATTTCACATTACAGTCACATCATGAATTTTACGTAAGGATAAACATGATATTCCAGGCGATCGCCCAGTATCTTCGTCAATCACAAAAATCTTTGATTTATGCCAGAAATCTACAGCGGCGATCGCCACCATGCCCAACCAGTTGCTCCAGAGTGGATTTGAAAAAAGAGCAATACTTCGTTTACATTTAACTTTGCATTTGAAAGAGAAATTCTCGCTGTATTTGCCACTTAGAAATCCAATAATTTCACTATCGTTTTATCTCAGTTCTCAAGGATTTTTAGTCGCTTCTAAAGACTTAAAAGTAAATATCGTACTTAATTCGATTTATCTCTTTAGGTCAATCCTGATTTCTTGAAAAGCTCTCAAATGATAGAGCCAACTTGGGTTTGGGGTTTGTTACATTATTTATGTAAGTTTAAAAAACTTACGAATTAAATTAACTCTCAGGAGAATACTTATTTATGAGTACTGAAGATCGTCTCGAAGCGACAGCTAAAAACGTTGAAGGTAAAGTTCAGGAAGCTGCCGGTAAAATTACTGGTGATAAGCAAGAACAAGCAGAAGGCCAAGCAAAACAGGCAGAGGCTTCTGCACAACACGCTGTCGAAGATACTAAAGATAAAGTAAAAAGCGCAATTAACTAAGTTTATTTACAGGATTAAGAGAGGAGAAATGGGGTTTGTTTATCTCTTCTCCCGTTGGGGCTGAAGAAAAAAAACGAGATATGTGAGTTATTTTCTTTCTTAGCCCTCAACAAAAAATATTGAAAGTGAGTTTTGTGTTCGACTGTTTAGATTAATCTAATAATTTGTTCTTTAGGTTATTAGAAATGACGATGTTGGATTTATACATTTTTTTCGTTGCTACAGCTTAAGAATCGTGCGGTGATTAATTTCTCTCATTAGAGAATTGGCACGATAGAGAAAGGAAATTCTTGCTTTTAATTTAAATATTTTTTTACCGAATTTTTGATTTTAAAGTTCGGCAATCATTTCATATTTGTTTGACGTTTTACACAGGATATTAATTATGGTTCAGCTTACTGGTCAACACATACCTTTCTGGATGAGTTCTACAAGTGAGGGAAAATTTAGGTCGTTAACGAACAATGTTTTTGTTGATGTCGCCATTGTCGGTGGGGGTATTGCTGGCCTAACGGCAGCTTTCCTACTTAAACGCGCCGGAAAAAAAGTAGCAGTCATCGAAGCTGAGGCGATCGCCTCCAAGGCTAGTGGTCGTACAACGGCAAAAATCACCTCCCTACACCAACTCGTATATGCAGAGCTTATTGAAAAGTACGGCGAGGAAAAAGCTCGAATTTACGCAGAATCTAACCAAGCAGCTTTAGAACAAATTGTTAGTTTGATCGAAGAAGAAAATATTGATTGTGACTTTAGTCGCCAAGATGCTTACACCTTTGCAGAATCCGAAGAGAACCTCGATAAGGTAAAAACAGAAGCAGAAGCCGCAATGTCCCTCGGTTTACCTGCATCTTTTGTCGACGAAACGCCTTTACCTTTTAAGGTGGCTGGCGCGGTAAAGTTTACAGATCAAGCACAATTTCACATTCGTAAATACCTCGCTGTCCTAGCAGAGAAAATCAATGGCAACGGTAGCTATGTATTTGAACTTAGCCGTGTGACTTCCGTGAATTCTGGCGAACAACTGTGCACTGTTGAGGCGGAAAACGGCACAGTCAAAGCTCAAGACGTGATTGTGACGACAAATCTTCCAATTACGGACGAAGGTCTATTTTTTGCCAAAACTGCTCCAAAACGTTCGTACATTGTTGCAGGCAAAATTGATCGAGATCATGCTCCCGAAGGTATGTTTATCGGTTGTGGCGACTCGTATCGTTCGATTCGTACTGCGCAAGATGGCGAAGATTTACTGCTACTGATCGGCGGCGAAGGTCATCGGGTTGGTGATGTTACAGAAACTGAACAACGTTATTTGGCGCTAGAGGAATATGGCCGGGAACAATTTGGCATTGATACCTACGATTACCGCTGGTCTGGTCAGGATTTAAAATCTCGCGACGGTTTGCCTTACATTGGTCAACTCACTGACGATGAGAAACATATTTTCGTGGCAACTGGCTTTAGTCTCTGGGGTGTGACGAATGGAACCCTTGCTGGCATGTTACTGAGCGATCGCCTATTAGGGAAAGACAATCCTTGGGCAGAGCTGTACGATGCAACGCGGGAAGTTTCTTTTATGGACGAAGAAAAGAAACGAAACGAATTATTTGGTGAAGATGAGGGTTCTGACGACGATAGTGACAGTCAATCTGATGACAGTACACCGAAAATTGATGCTTCTTACTTTGATGAACTAGATAAAGGCGAAGGTAAGGTTATTACTGTCGACGAACAAGATATTGCGATTTATCGTGACGAAAATGGTGAGGCGATCGCCATGTCTGCCGCCTGTTCCCACATGGGTTGTAGCGTTAGTTGGAATAGTGCTGAAAAAAGTTGGGACTGCCCCTGCCACGGTGGACGTTTCGACTGCAAAGGTGAAGTTATTAATGCGCCTCCGGTAGGTCCTCTTAAAACAATTAACTCCTAAAGATTCCTACTTTTCTACTTGAAGCGTGAAGTCGATTGTGATCATGGGAAAAATAGACAAAAAAAATCTGGGAAGACCCAGATCAAAAAAATATTTTTTATAAAGCTTTCAGAATGGTTGGTCTAGAGACCGAGAGCTGTCCAATCGACTTCAAAGCCCTCAAGAATCAAGGAAGAGTTGTAAATCTGGAGAATGATTAAAAGGAATACCAAAAATAAAGCCATGAATACGCCCATCAAAGGAGTGGTGCCCCAACCGGGGGCAACTTTACCGTATTCAGAATTCAAAGGCTTTAGGATGTCTCCCAATCGAGTACGCTGTGCCATAGGATTCAGATATCGTAAAGGATTTTTGTAATGTTCCGTAATATTATAGAGGAAGAGTACTCATAATCTGAGATATAAACATGGATTCTGCAACAGTTCTTAGCATCGGTATTGCTGCGGTAGTGATCGCGGTAACAGGCTTTTCAGTCTACACAGCCTTTGGCCCGCCTTCGGTTGAGCTTGAAGACCCCTTCGAGGATCATGAGGACTAGTCACTATTTTTTGTGTGACTAATTTTTCGATTTATTAGTACTTTTTTGAAAAAATCATTTAAATTCTAAGAATTTTGAGGCAGTTCTACAGAGCTGCCTTTTTATTTGGAGGGTCTAGCTGTGAGGTCTGGGTGAAAGTTGCGGAGGCAAAGTTGGGCGCTGTTCGATAGGGCACGACATTGCTGCCACCAGAGAGCGGGAATAAAGAGCGCTTGGCCTGAGGTAAGGGTGAGGGAATGGAGTTTTGCGTCGGAGCAGAGGGGATAACGCTCTGGGTTGTAGTCCTGAAGATCAATGGGGCTAATCCAGTTTTCGTCGCTGT
>CAZXBK010000007.1:0-45475 GCA_964638765.1 uncultured Synechococcus sp.
TTGTGGCAATACCGGTGGCATTACTCGTAATACTGCTCGCGTTGGTGGAGATATTCGTTGAATTGACTCCGATACCAGTGGCATTACTCGTAATACTGCTCGCGTTGGTGGAGATATTAGTCGAGTTTGTGGCAATGCCTGTGGCGTTACTCGTAATACTGCTCGCGTTGGTAGAGATATTTGCCGATATAGATCCTCCATCAGTCGCAAGTCGACCTGTAGTGGGATCAATCAGAAGAACTTGGTCTCCTGCATTAGACATAGTTCCGGGAACACCAGGCAAAAAATATTCATCATTGCCACTGCTACCAATTACAACATCGTTAGTATTTGCAGTTACATTACTACCAATAGCAATGCCGGCTCCATTTGTAGAAGCATTTTGCCCGATTGCAACCCCACCGCTCCCACTAGCATTCGCTCCTTGGCCTATGACTGTGTTTTCACCACCACCAGTTACTCCTGCTTGATTACCTACAACAGTATTGTTGTTACCACTTGCAATATTAGTGCTGGTACCTATGGCCGTATTCCTATTACCTGCACCAGTATTCGCGTTGGGACCACAAGCAAGGTCTGTAGAATCAGCGGGAGTTCCATCACTGATGGGAACACCAACATCGTTGGAAGTACTATTACCACCGCCAACCAAGGTACAAATCTCTGCTTGAGCCATCTTGTTAGAGGGAATCAAGACTCCGGCACTGGCAAATAACAATGTTAATGCTGGAGTAGCAAGAAGGGCGAATCTGAACTGAAGTTGGGGTTTCATCGCAGCAAATTTGACAACTTAGGAATAATTCAGGCGTGGTGTAGATGGCTTCCGCCTAACAAGATTAACTGAGAAATGACGAAAAAGCACATAAAATATTGGATACTTCGGGAAAGTTTTGCAAAGTATTGCAAAGTCCGGGAATTGCTTCATTACTTAAGTATTAGCTGTAATTTATTCGGCATAAAATTACGTATAAGGCTTACTTTTTTCATTGGGATTTGATGTGTTTTTTTCAGTAAATCAATCTTAAGTATGGCAAGGAAATCACATCTAAATTGCTATTTAGTCGTTCACATGGTTCTTACAAAACATTCGACCCTGAGAAATCTTATTTCAGTCCCTTAAGATTTAGGGTAGCGTCAGAGGTCTTTCACTATACTTTGGCTAAAATCGCGTACTCATTTGGTCAAAAATATGGCTGCAACTTCCAATTCCTCGAACCAAAGCTTAGGCGAAAAACGAGAGAAGTATACATATAACCATAGTCATATTCCTCCCGTGGCAATGGTAGACACACTGCCTGAGGAGGAGAAATGGTCGACACCTTGGAAGCTGATGGTTGCAAAGGTTGGTTATCAGCTTTTAGTCAATAAAATAATTGTGACTTATGGCGATCAAGGGAAGGCTGGTGCCGACGATGATGTGCGGGCGTTTTTAATTGCTCGATTAAAGGAAACTTTTGGTGAGCAAAAGGCACTGTCGAAAGTTGGAATTCTCTTTCAGGGGGCGAAATTTTTACCTCGGCTCATTTGGGGCAAAATAACGACGGATGTCGTGGATGTCGAAGATGTAATGCGCGATGCGATTAAGACTGTTAGTAGAGATTTTTTAGAGGAGTATGCGGCAAATGTGATGCAGCAACTCACTGTTGATAGTAAAGATGGTCGTTGTCTTTCTGAGAAAGATTTTGAGAAGCTTTTTGCGACGATTGAGCTACCGGATATTGCCTACGACTATCAGACTGATGAAAGTTTTGCCTACATGAGGGTGGCGGGACCAAATGCTGTAATGCTCCAGAAAATAACGGAACCGGATCCACGTTTTCCTGTGACGGAAGCTCATTATCAGGCGGTGATGGGGGAGGATGATTCGCTCGCAGCGGCAAGGGCTGATGGTCGATTGTTTTTATGTGATTACGGGATTTTGGATGGGGCTATTAATGGTTCTTTTCCAACTACTCAAAAGTATCTCTACGCACCATTGGCGTTATTTGCTGTTCCAAGGGCTGGTACAGAGAAACGTAATTTGCAGCCTGTGGCGATTCAGTTGGGACAAACACCGAAAGAACACCCGATTCTTACTCCAAAA
Source organism: uncultured Synechococcus sp. (assembly GCA_964638765.1). Lineage (GTDB taxonomy): Bacteria > Cyanobacteriota > Cyanobacteriia > Cyanobacteriales > MRBY01 > MRBY01. The sequence continues at coordinate 2,084 of CAZXBK010000007.1, forward strand.
TCGAATCAGTATGCTTGGCTCTGTGCAAAAACGGCAGTCCAGATTGCGGATGCAAATTTCCATGAGGCAGTCACTCATCTGGCGCGGACTCATTTATTTATGGGGCCTTTTGCGATCGCCACCCATAGACAATTACCGGAAAATCACCCTCTGTTTAAATTACTAACCCCTCATTTTCTGGGCATGTTGGCCATTAATGATTCTGCCCAAGCAAAGTTAATTTACAAAGGTGGCGGTGTTAATAAAATTTTGGCTCCCACGATTGATAATGCCCGCTTGTTCGCAGTGCTGGGTGTACAAACCTATGGCTTTAATAGCGCCATGTTACCGGCTCAGCTAGCGGCTCGGGGCGTTAACGATACTGAAGCCTTACCCATTTATCCCTACCGTGATGATGCTTTATTGATTTGGGATGCAATTCACGACTGGGTTAAAGCTTATCTAAAAACGTACTACGCCAGTGACAGTGCCGTACAACGGGATCGTATGGTGCAAGCCTGGGCTAAGGAACTAATTTCCTACAAGGGCGGGCGAGTTATTGAGTTTGGAGAAGATGGTGGCATTAAAACCTTGTCATATCTAATCGATGCAGTAACTCTCATTCTTTTTACCGTCAGTGCCCAACATGCAGCGGTGAATTTCCCCCAGAAAAACCTGATGAGCTTCGCGCCGGGTATGCCAACAGCAGGCTATTCCCCTCTTAATAACTTGGGTGACCAGACGACAGAACAGGATTATCTTGATTTGTTACCGCCGATTTCTCAGGCTCAAGAACAGCTAAAACTCTGTCATTTACTAGGTTCTGCTCACTTCACACAATTGGGTCAGTATGACGAGAAACATCTCAATGACCCCAAAATCCAAAAGCCATTACGGCAATTTCAGGCACGCCTTGAGGAGATTGAAGAAATCATCAATCAACGTAATGGCGATCGCCCGACCTATGAATACCTATTACCAAGTCTCATTCCCCAGAGTATTAATATTTAATCGCTAACAACCAAATCCAATACTGTTTAAAATAAAGCCCCGCTTAGTCCTAGACCAAACGGGGTATTTTTATTTAATCGATTACGAGTTCTGTCACTTTATACAGAAGCCAGTTCTTTTTGCTGAACAACTTCAGGGCGATCTGCCTCAGAAGGAGGAACAACCTGCCAGAATTGAGACACATACGTTGACCAGTCTGCCAAAATCGCCTTTGCCTTGGCACTACCAGTCTTTTCAGCATGAGCCGTGATCATATCCTTAAGCTGCTGTTCACCAGCCGCAGTGCTAACCCGCTGGATTTCAACGATCTCGGTATTCATCTTGGCCGGAAGTGTATTTTCGGGATCAAGAATATAGGTTAAACCACCAGTCATACCGGCGCCGACATTACGGCCCACTTCACCGAGTACCACGATCACACCGCCAGTCATATATTCACAGCAGTGGTCGCCTGTACCTTCAACAACAGCTTTACCCTTAGAGTTACGGACTGCAAAACGCTCACCCGCACGACCATTAGCGTAGAGGGTACCGCCTGTGGCACCGTACAAGCAGGTATTACCGATAATGACGTTATCTGCCGCTGCAAACTGGGATTTTTCGTTGGGAACGATGATGATCTCGCCGCCATTCATTCCTTTACCGACATAATCATTGGATTCACCTTCAAGGTGCATGGTCATGCCCAAGAGATTAAACGCGCCGAAGCTCTGACCAGCAGACCCCTTAAAGTTGAAGTTAAGCTCACCTTCAAAGCCTTCATTGCCGTACTGTTTCGCAATAAAGCCGGAGACCCGTGCACCGACAGAACGGTCAGTATTGATGATCGGAATTTCTTGCGTCAAAGAGCCTTGTTCGCGAATCGCCTTTTGCACAGCTTCATCAGCGAGAAGAGTATCGTCAAGGACTGGGCCGTTACTGTGAATGCCGCCGTGGTTAAGCCACTCGCGATTTGTACGAGTATCAGGCAGATTGGTTAAACAATCTAGAACTAAACCAGCAGTTTTAGTCAGTTTGCCATTGGCGCGGGGCTTCAGGAGATCTGCACGGCCAATTACTTCATTGAGGCTCTTATAACCAAGCTTTGCCAGAATCGAGCGAATCTCTTCAGCAACAAAGTAGAAGAAGTTAACAACGTCGCCGGGGACTCCCTTAAAACGTTTCCGGAGTCTTTCTTGCTGGGTCGCAACACCGACGGGACATTGGTTCGTGTGGCAAACGCGAGCCATGATGCAACCTTCAGCAATCATTGCAATGGAGCCGAAACCATATTCTTCTGCGCCCATCACCGCAGCCATCACAACATCCCAACCAGTTTTAAGACCACCGTCTGCCCGGAGGGTGACGCGATCACGTAATTGATTGTCCATTAGAGTCTTGTGGACTTCAGTCACACCGAGTTCCCAAGGACAACCCGCATGCTTAATAGAGCTGAGGGGCGATGCACCAGTACCACCATCGTGACCGGAAATCATAATGACATCTGCATTGGCTTTCGCAACACCTGCGGCGATCGTACCAATACCAATTTCAGCTACGAGCTTCACGGAAACACCAGCACTGGGATTGATTTGGTGTAGGTCGTAAATGAGCTGCGCCAAATCCTCAATGGAGTAAATGTCGTGGTGGGGAGGTGGAGAAATCAAGGTTACGCCGGGCTTCGAGTTCCGGAGCATCGCAATATATTCACTAACCTTACGACCGGGGAGTTGACCACCTTCACCGGGCTTCGCACCCTGTGCCATCTTAATTTCGATTTGGCGACCACTCATTAAATATTCGGGAGTGACACCGAAACGACCAGAGGCAACTTGTTTAATCGCAGAGCTAGCGGTATCACCATTGCGTAAGCCATGGAGGTGAGGCAATGTTTGGGAATCACCTTCGCCATTCACGTCATCAAGCACCTTAAAGCGCACGGGGTCTTCACCGCCTTCACCAGAGTTGGATTTTGCGCCTAAACGATTCATGGCGATCGCCAAAGTTTCGTGGGCTTCGCGGGATAGGGAACCGAGGGACATACCGCCTGTGCAGAAGCGCTTCACAATATCTTCGACAGACTCTACTTCACTAATATCGATAGATGGGCGATCGCTCTCGAAATCAAGTAAGTCGCGGAGGGCAGTAGCTGGGCGATCGCTCTGGTACTTCTGATAAACATCGTAGTGATCGTAGGCTTCAGTTTTATCAGTATTGTTGTAGGCAGCGACAGCCTTGTGGAGTGCCTTCGTCATTTCAGGCGAATTCATGTGATATTCGCCGCCTTTGCGGTAGTTCACAAAACCGTAGTTCGCAAGCTTTGTACCAGACAGTTCAGGGAATGCACGGCTATGGAATGCAATACCTTCTTGTGCCAAGTCGTTCAGGGTCATACCACCAACGCGGGAAGTCGTACCAGCAAACGCAGTATTAATCACTTCCATGCTGAGACCAAGGGCTTCAAAAATCTGTGCACCATGGTAAGACGGCAACAATGAAATACCCATCTTGGAGAGAATTTTGAGAAGACCGGCTTCAATGGCGTAGCGGTAGTTTTCCTGAGCTTTTTCGATGGTGATGACAGGAATTTGTTCCTTTTCCATCTGCTTCTGCGTCTTGGGGCTATGCCACCAGTGACGGACAGCTTCGAGGGCAAGATAAGGACAGACCGCCGATGCACCATAGCCCACTAGACAAGCAAAGTGATGGGTGCTCCAACATTGAGCCGTTTCCACAACAATAGATGCACTCAAACGAAGACCTGCATCGATGAGGTGGTGATGAACTGCGCCAGTTGCTAGTAATGGCGGAATAAAGCTCTGCTCTTCACCCACTGTGCCATTAGCGCGATCGCTGAGGACAATAATTTTTGCACCAGCTTGTACCGCAGCTTCAGCCGCAGAACATAGTTCTTTGAGGGCTGCTTGCAAACCGCTAGGGCCAGCAGCAATACCGTAGGTTGTGCTGAGAGTGGTCGATTCGATAGAGCTACTAACGACTTTTTCTAGCTCAGCTTCATTTAAAACAGGACTATTGATCTTGATGACATTTGCATCCTTTGCATCAGCAGTCAACAAGCTACCCCGTTCGCCCAAGTACATGTTGAGAGACATGACCAATTTTTCACGGAGGGGGTCAATGGGAGGATTCGTGACCTGTGCGAAGCGCTGTTTAAAGTAGTCAAACAGTAAACGCGGCTTATCGGAAAGAACAGCGAGGGGAATATCATCACCCATACAGAAGGTCGGCTCCTTCGCCATTTCTGCCATCGCGTTAATGATCATGTCTACGTCTTCTGCGGTGTAGCCAAAGGCTGTTTGTAGACGTAAAAGATCTTCTTTTGATTCGGTGCGATCGCCGCCAAAGGGTTGAGTTTCGATCGTCTCACGGTTGTCCTTCAGCCATTGACCATAGGGCTTTTCCTGGGCAACGCGCTTTTTAATATCCCAATTCTTGAGAACTTCCTGGGTGCCAAAATCAACGGCGACCATCTGACCAGGGCCAAGACGACCTTTCTCTACGATCTCTTCGTCGAGAACATCAACGACGCCCGCTTCAGAGGAAACGAGAATATAACCATCTTTAGTTACGCAGTAGCGGGCGGGGCGCAAACCATTACGGTCGAGACTCGCGCCAACAGTTTTACCATCACTAAAAACAAGGAGTGCGGGGCCATCCCAGGGCTCCTGAAGACCAGCATAGTAGTCGTAGAAGTCAGTAATTTCGGGATGTTCAGCAAGATTAGGCTGATTTTGGTATGCCTCAGGCACAAGGATCATGGCCGCTTCCATCGGCGATCGCCCAGCCCGTACGAGCATCTCCATCGCGCTATCGAGGTTAAAGGAGTCGCTATTCTCCACATTAACGATGGGGTGGAGTGCTTCAATATCTTCCTTCTCCCAGCCAGGAATCTCGAGGATATTTTCCCGTGCCTTCATCCAGTTAATGTTACCGATGAGGGTATTAATTTCACCGTTGTGGCCGAGTAGACGCATGGGGTGCGCTAGAGGCCATTTCGGCATTGTATTTGTACTAAAGCGACGATGGTAAACCGCAAATTCACTCTTGTAGAGGGGGTTCGTTAAATCCTTGTAGAACTGTCCAAGAACTTCGGATTGCACCATACCTTTGTAAACAATGGTGCGGCAGGACAAGGTGCACACATAAAAGACATCGGAGAGATGTTTACCAATAGCGGAGCGGACAATATAGAGTTCCTTATCTAGGGCATCACCAGTTAAACCCTGCTCTGAAGTGACAAAAATCTGTGCCATGTAAGGCTGATTTTCGCGAGCTTGGGTTCCTAGAGTCTCAGGGGCAACGGGGACTTCACGCCAACCGAGAATTTTAAAGTGGCGATCGCCAAGACTTTTTTCAACAATAGCTTTTGCTTCCTGTTGAGCTGTCGCTTCAGGGGGCAAAAAGACCATACCCACACCGTAAGATTCAGGATCGGGCTGCTCAATCCCTTGGGCTTGGAACCACTCAGCGAAAAGCTCATGGGGGAGTGCTGTCATCACACCAGCACCATCACCGGACACACGGTCAGCCGTACAGCCACCACGGTGCTCCATACAACCAAGAGCCGTTAAGGTTTGCTCTACGAGCTTGTGGGTTTTACGACCATCTTTATAAGCTAAAAAACCGACACCACAGGCATCCCGCTCTTCCACAAGCCAACGGGGACCGGTGTAGTACTTTTCTGCTGAAGTATTTTGAGTTGAGGAATTGTGGTGCTGATTCATTATGTCTCGATCCATAGGTAGGAGTTTGTTAAAAAGCCCTTGGGCAGTACGCACAAGATTGAGTTTGGCGAATAGTGAATTGTAAACCTTTGGATGTCGATAGCTCCCAAAGATCTAAGGAACGCTACGCTAAAGCCTCATTTAAGATAATCGTATTTCTGAAATAGTCAAGCATAAGCGAACCATATTTTGCCACGGTTCGGGTTTTGATATTGACCCTAGTGAACACTTTATTTATCAGTCAATCGTTATCCGGTGTAAATTCTTGCAAGGAATAACTTGACAAAGCCGCCATCAAAAACATTGTAGGCACATTATAAGAAAAAAAGTGTTTTAACAATAGGTAAACTCAGGGGAAACAAGTATATCAGGGTAGAAGAAGATATGACATGGAACCCTTCTTTTGGTAGAGGGTCATAGTTTTTAAGGAATGTAGGTGCGGCACATGAGTAAAGGCTGGCTGGGACTGTTAACGAGTAGTTTGGTTTTGTTTGGAGCGCCTGAGGTCATGTTTTCGCCCCAAGGAATGCGATTTGAACAGAAGTCGGCGATCGCCGCGAATCCGCAAATGATTGAGTTTGAAGGAGATCGTCTTCGGGTAAATGGTCAAAGTCTGCGGGGCCAGTGGGCTGTTTGGTCAGAGAATGGTGAAACAAAAGTAGGTATCGAATCCTTAAATTTAGAAAAAAGTCTAGGGGTTAAGTTGCTCGATACAACTAGCACTGAAGAGCAGCCCATTGAATGGTTTGGGCTGGGCGATCGCCTACCAATTTATTTTTCTAATCCATATAGATATCTTGACATTACAGAACTGGCCAAAACGGCTGGTTGGCAATGGCAACGGCAGGGGAATGAACTGGTCTTAACGACATCTCAGGCGGGAATAACGGCTATCCGAGTGGGGAATCAAACTTGGGGGAAACGCATTGTGCTTGATGTGGATCGTCCAGTGGTTTGGCGGCAAGCGACTCCCAATAAAATTCAGATTCAAGGCAACTCTAGCGACTATTTGTTGGGAATGGATGCGCAGTCGAATGGCTTATCGCTATCGTCATTAAATCCGTTTAAATCCGGCACCAAATCACCTTTCCCTTTCGAACTATCCCGCGAAGGCAGTGCGACAACCCTGAGCTTTCCCGAGGCGATCGCCCCCCAGATGCGGGTTTTTAGTTTGGCGAATCCACCGCGTCTTGTGATTGATCTCAGTCGAGATATCCGTCCGGCTCGCAATATTGCTTGGCTGCCGGGGGTTACATGGCGACAAAATAATGTGGTGTTACCGGGTAAAAATAACGGTGGTTTTGCCGTAACGTGGCTCGAAATTGACCCGACTCAAAATAAGTTTCAGCTCAAGCCGATTTCCCTGTCCGACCAAACGATTGTGGGTCTCGCGCCGATGCTGACCCAAGTGCAAACGAGCGGGGCGATCGCCGGGATTAATGCAGGATTTTTTAATCGTAATAACCAGTTTCCTTTGGGGGCTGTGCGCACCGATGACGAATGGCGCTCTAGCCCAATTTTGAACCGTGGGGCTGTGGCTTGGGACAATCAGGGTAATTGGCAATTTGACCGCTTTAGTTTGCGGGAAGATATCGTCGCGGACAATGGTCAACGCTTAACCGTCGATTTTCTCAATAGCGGCTACGTTAAAGCTGGGGCATCCCGCTACACAAAAGCATGGGGCGACTATTACCAAACGTCAGTCGATAACGAAGTAATCTTGGTGGTGGATAGCTATGGCAATTCTGAAATTGTCACCCACCGCAAAAATGCAGGGAAAGCAGGGGTTGATCGTTATCTCATTCCTGACAATGGATATTTATTAGTCTTTCGCTCATTCCGCAGCGGCGCGGATAAACTCCCCGAAGGTACAACATTTCAACGTTATCCAGTGCTTAATCCATCAAGCTTTGAAACATTCCCGCAGGTGATGGGGGCAGGACCATTACTCATTCAAAATGGTCGCGTTGTGCTCAATGGTGAGTCGGAACAATTTAGTAAATGGTTCAATATTCAGTCGGCATCTCGTAGTGCGATCGCCAGAACCCGCGACGGCAAAATTTTGTTGGCAACGGTACATGGCACAGCGGCGGAAAGCTCTGGAGCAACACTGCGGGAATGGTCAGAAATTTTGATGCGTTTAGGTGCTGTAGACGCGCTTAATCTTGATGGCGGCGGTTCGTCTGCCTTGGTGCTGGGGGGAGATTTAGGCGATCGCCATTCCTCGACAGTGGGTCGCGTTAATAATGGCATTGGACTATTTATCAAAGAATAAATCCTGCTATTTTCTCGGAGGTTTTTGCTTTACTTTTTTTGCCACGCCAGTAACAGCAGACTTCACCATGCTGGTTCCCCGCAGGACGCGAGACATGCGCCAAAATCGCGGTAATCGCAATAGAGCCAAATAATGAAAGTCGTCGGGGAGATAGAGCAACCCTAATAAAATTAGGAGATCAAAGCTATCCCAAAATTTGTAAAAGAAGTGCCAGAGCCGGGGCAATTTCGTCCCGAGTCGCACAACCATCTCAATCACAAGAATGATGAGAATGCCATTGAGCATCTGACTCATCAGTAACGTCATATCCCCAAGCAGCAGTTCGATACATAAGATCACTACATCCAGTAGCAAAACCCCTAAGATCACCAACTTGAAAATTGGGGATTTGGTTAGGCGATCGCATCCTTTTTGCACCACTGAAATCGAAACACAAGACATACCCTGACTGTTCTAATAAACATGAAAAAGTCCCCCTGACTCACTAGAGGGACTTATGGGAATATGCAATATTCCCGCAAACTTTCAAAATCTCTAAGAATTTAGGAATGGCGGTCTAGCTTACCCAAACTTGCTTTGAGGGAAGCCATATCACCGTTTCCGTCAGTAATCACAGACTTAACGCCTTCAAGGGTAGACATCATGCTGTTGGGATCGAGGAACATGACTTTGCTGCTGTCACTCGTACCAATTTTCTGACCCATCTGGAGGTATTCCTGCGCCAAAATAAATTGCAATGCTTCTTGAGCACCGGGATTACCTTGGAGCTGCTGGGAAACGATTTGGGTCGATTGCGCTGTTGCCTGTGCCCGTAAAATGGCTTCTTGACGTTCCGCTTCTGCCCGCAACAAAATTGCTTCTTTTTCGGCTTCTGCCTCAAGGATTGCAGCTTTTTTCTCTGCTTCTGCTTCGAGGATATTGGACTGGGCACGACCCTGAGCCGAGTTAACCGCCGCTTCCCGTTCACCCTCAGAAGTCAAAATTGCCGCACGCTTTTTCCGTTCTGCTGCCATTTGGAGTTCCATCGAATCCTGCACAGCTTTAGAGGGCATAATGTCGCGCAATTCCACACGAGTCACTTTCACGCCCCAAGGGTCAGTGGAAATATCCAGCTCACGAAGGAGCAGTTCATTAATCTCGGTGCGGGCAGTAAATGTTTCGTCGAGTTCGAGCTTACCCATCTCCGAACGAATTTGTGTGAGAACAAGGTTTACCATCGCCGACTGGAGATTTTCTACCTTGTAATAAGCCTTATACATATCGACAATGCGCCAGTACACAACCGCGTCCACACTAATGGAAACGTTGTCGCGGGTAATACAGGATTGCGCGGGGACATCGAGGACTTTTTCGCGGGTGGTTTCGTGGTAAACAACCTTATCGATAAAGGGTGTGACGAAGTTTAGGCCGGGGCCAAGGGTTTTTTTGTAACTGCCGAGGCTTTCGATGAGATATTGATTTTTTTCGTTAACGATCTTGACGGAGCCAAATACGCCAAAGCCGCCAAATGCAAGAAGGACAAATATTAAAGGGTTCATTGGAGCCTGCCTCTATTTTTCTGGAAATGATGAGCAGTTGTGATTTTACTTTCAGCCTAACGTAGGTTTTTTAGCTGAGTGGATTCTGTAATTGAATCGTTATCTTTCTCTTCAATCCGGCGATCGCCTATTCCTCAAAATCTTCTATCTCTACAGCCGACAATCACAGCAATATGTCCTTTAGCCATTCTTTCAGCAAATAAAAGGGTATTTCGATCAGCACCAACAGCCAGCCAATACACCACAAAATTACGGTTACAACAGCCAACGTCCCAAACGTAATCGCCATAACGCTCAAATATAGCTGAGTGATTTCGACAGCGTTGCTATTTTCATAGCCTGTTTTGCTGCCTGCTCCCTGCATAAAACTTGGTGCACAAAGATTGGCAATGACATAGGAGCCTAACCAGCCAACACCAATGCCTTCAACATGATATTTATCGAGTACCAAGTAAACATCTTGGTAATAGGGGATGAGTAACACCGCTGGGGTAAGACACAAGGCAAATAGTGCGAAAATTAGTAGTCTCCGAGCGACTTTATTCATAATCAATAAATACTCGTCTGAATAGATCCCCGACTTCTCGGAGAAGTCGGGGATCTGAAAATACTTCAATGCCCAAACGCTCAACACTTTTCATTCAAAATGGCATCTACCATATCTACAACCGAGGCAATAATCGTCAGTTAATCTTTTTTGAGCGGGAAAATTATCTCCATTTTTTACGATTGGTACGCCAATATCTCCTCACGAGAAATATTGAAGTTCTCGCCTATTGCCTCATGCCAAATCATTATCATCTTCTGGTGCGGCTACGGGAAACGGATTTGTCGGAAGGCATGAAAAGACTATCTCTGGCTTATACAAAGGCAATCAATAAAAGATTTGAGCGAGTTGGGTCATTATTTCAAGGAAGGTTTCAGACGATTCATGTTGCAGAGCAAGCCTATTTAGTGCATTTGGTGAAATACATTCATTGCAATCCGGTAAAAGCGGGTCTGGTTCACTCTGTTAGGGACTGGGAATTTTCGAGCTATCAAGAATACGCAGGCTTAAGAAATGGAAGTTTGCCCAATATTAATGTCGTGAAATCACAGCTCACTTCTGTGGATGAGTATCGCTCTTTCTTAGAAGATAAGAGTTTATTGGCATCACCTAAGATTAGAAGTTTAATGCTTGATGAGTAGCGTGAAGCCATAGGTCAAGGCGATAGATCCCCGACTTCTTGAAGAAGTCGGGGATCTGGGTTACCTACATACTACAAAAAATCGCGGGAGGGCTAAGGGCAAGAGTGCTGAGAGCTAACTTGGGAGGGAACAAACCACCCGAAAACCGAAAGGGATGAGACGATCGCCACGGGAAAAATCGTTACGAGCCGCCGAACGACAGTACTCAGGATAGATGTGCCAAGCGCCGCCGCGCAAAACTTTTTTATCGCCAGAATTTACAAATGGTTTTTGAGATCTTTTATCTTGGTAGCTGTCTTCCCAGCTGTCTTCACACCATTCCCAAACATTGCCATGTATGTCATGTAAGCCAAATTGATTTGGCCTTTTTTTTCCTACCGTATGAGTTCGACAGTTATTTTTCAGAATTCGCTCCCTGTAATTATCTTGATCTGTGCGCCAAATTTCTCCACTATCCAAATTTTCATCACCACTGTTGTTCGCGCACCAACAGTACCGAGTAAGTTGTGATACATCATTCCCGAAGTGATATCTACTAGTGTTTCCAGCGCGACAAGCATACTCCCATTCTGCTTCACTTGGTAATCGGTACAGCTTTCCAACTTTCTGATTAAGCTTGTCTAAAAACTCGTGGCAGTCATCCCAAGAAACCTGCTCTACCGGATAATCATCACCATTCTTAAAATGAGATGGATTATTTCCCATCACAGCTTGCCATTGTCCCTGAGTAACTTGATATTTCCCGATATAAAATTCCTGTGTTATTTCCACTCGATGCTGAGGTTTCTCACAGTTACACCAATCATTCCCCGACTCTTTGATTAATCTTGCGACTTCCTCATCTGTGCTTCCCATCAAGAAACTACCTTTAGGGATCAGCACCATCTCCAGCTTCACCCCGTTCCCCAGATCTTCAGTGAAGGATTTTGGTAGTTCATCACTCTCTTTTTGTGATGGAGAAATTGGTGTCGCTGTTTGAATCACTTCTTCCTTTTCAATAGAAATCCACTGCGCCACATCCTCATCCCGCAGTCCCAACCTTTCCTGACGTCGCCGTAACTTCCGAATTTGTCGTTCAGTTAGCTTGTCATGGCGTTTAACCGCATTCTCATAGGTCTTCTGAAATTGATTTAACTTTTCTTGCTTGAGACGATAGGGCTGCATTTCAATCCTTTCAATCTCTGCCGCCACTGACTCTTCTAACTCCAGCTCTTGCCGCAAATCATCCAAAGTATCCCGATCAATCGGGTCGAACTCTCCCGCAATAAAATCAATATCCTCATGCTCTTCTCGAATAATTTCGATGACCTGTTTCCGATATCTCAACTTTGGGTCATCCTGCGGCGATCGAGCCAACAGAATTTTGAACCCCTCCTTCACCGGATAGAACTGCGGCGTCATCGCAGACGACTCTTGAGTAACCTTTTCCTGCGTATATTCAAATAACTCATCCACCCCGATCCAGCCATCATTATCCCGATCCGCTGCCCCAGACCGAATCCCATCCACCAGATAATGCGTGTAGATCGATAACTCAGAATTTTCCCGCACAAAAGAATATTTTGTTGAAGCCGAGGACGTTAAAATTGCGCGACCCTTACCGCCCAGCTCATCAGGCTTAATGTCTAGTAAATTTGCCTTGTCCCCTTTAACATTTAGACCTTTAGTAAACGCTCCGCTGAAACAACAGTCCAGAATTATCACCTGTCTTTCCGACCGACTGCTGTTCATCTCTCGATGCATCTCACTAGCTCGATAAGCAGAGAAAGAGCGCACCACTTTTTTCTCGTCTAGCTCTGTCGCCGATAACCCAAAATGCAGATCAAAGGCGCGATCCCTTAGCCCATGCCCAGAGAAGTAAAACAGCACCAAATCATCCGACTGACGATTCGCAAATAAATAATTAACCGCCCTTTCTAGCTCACCCTTGGTTGGATTTTTGAGACAGTCCACCTCATCAAAAGCACCAAACTGAGACGCTTCTAGCATTTCCTGCACCGCGCCCACATCATTTACAGAATTCGGTAAATTCTCAATACCCTGCTGCTGATATTCACTGACCCCAACCAATAGCGCAAACTTTCCCATTACCTATTCCGCATCTAATCCCTTGAGAAAGTTTTGCACAGCGTCTAAATCTTTAACATTCGCTTTCACTTTAATGCCGCTGCCATCCGCTTCCTTTTTCAGAATTTCCACATCGCGCCCCTGCGCCATTTCTTTGACCGCCGAAATCACATCACCCGCCATCGCCGCCGCAATATCAAGCTCAAGAAATCCGGCGATCGCCTTCCCTATTCCCTTAGCACCATCAGGAACTGTAGATTCAGTCACTATCTCAACAGCATTAACGCCGGGTTGTTGGTTTAGCTCTTCCGCAAAACGCAAGACATCTGCTTCTAAACCCTCTTCGTCCACATCCGGATTTGTGATTACAAGATAAAAATCTGCCATTAATATCGCCTAGCAACACGAACTCATTTTCGTCATTGTAGCGACGTTCTAAAGCAGACGAATATTGCTATTGTGTAAAAGTTCAAATTCCTGATGTGTAATGGTGCAGCTCCCTCCCCAAAGACAAAAAAGTTTAGTGCGGCTGATGGAGCGCCTTGGATTATCAGACCATGCACAGATTCGGTGGGACTTACTAGATTTAGCGTTGACGCACCCTAGTATTTCGCCAGACAAAAATTACGAACAACTGGAATTCATTGGCGATGCCGTTGTGCGTTTAGCCGCCTCGGAAGTGCTCTATGCCCAATATCCTGACGAGCCAGTGGGGGAGTTTGCCGCGATTCGGTCGATTCTAGTCAGTGATCGCACCCTAGCGGAGTTTGCCGAGAGCTATAACTTCCAGAAATTTTTGCTGTACCACGGCCATTACGAAGGGGCGGGTCTTATCTCATTATTGGCGGATGCTTTTGAGGCGACCCTCGGTGCTCTGTTTCTTTCAACTAATGATTTGTCACTGGTACACCCGTGGTTAGACGCTCCTCTCAAAGAAAAAGCAGAAGAAATTAAGCGTGACCCAGCCCGCCAAAACTATAAAGATGCTCTACAGGTCTGGACTCAGAGCGAGTATCACACCTTGCCGACCTATAAAGTCAAAAAAAACGAGCAGTCAGAAGGCGAAGAGGATTTCTTTTTTGCGGAAGTTTGGCTGAGGGAAAAACTACTTGGTTCCGGTGTTGGACGCTCGAAAAAAGCTGCCCAACAAGCCGCCGCCCGCCAAGCCTACGAACAACAGGCGATCGCCGACACAACAGAGCCTGAAAAATAAATCGAGAATTAAAACGAATGTCTAGGAAGCCGTTAACACTTCACGCTTTTGCTCTAGCTCTTTGACCACCTGGGCATACATATCCTGAATCGTGAGCTTTAACGTTTCTGCCAAGGTGAAGTTGTCAGTCTTGGCATATTTTTCCATGATCTGACATTGCTCACTGAGTTGTAATGCCCCAAGATAACGACTAGAACCCTTCAAAGCGTGAGCCGCAAAATGCAGATCTTTACCCGATTTGTCGGCGATCGCCTGCTCTATTTTTGCCATGTGCTGTTCACTGTCTTCGAGATAATTCACCACCATGTCATCGATCAAGCCATAACTCTCAGACCCTGCCATTTCCAACAAACTTTGCCAAGTCTCCTCATCGATCATGTGAGACATTTGTTGCGGTGATGGTCGCTCAACATCGTTAGATTCAGGCTTACTGCTCGCCTCCTCCTCTTGTGCAGGCACTTCAGTCGCGCTGGCCGACGGAGTAGCAGTATTTTGCTCGACACCTGAGTTCGTCGCACGCATTACTTGGGCAATGAGGGGAGACTCTAACAACGCCTTCGCCAAATCCTTACTCTGGACAGGCTTCGCAATAAAGTCGTTCATGCCCGCTTGTAAACAGGTTTTACGCTGTTCTGGCATCGCATTCGCTGTCATCGCAACGATCCAAGGAGTTTCGATGGAGTTACCCTGTTCACGAATACGCTTTGTCGCCGTAATACCATCCATTTCAGGCATGTGCCAGTCCATAAAAATCACATCATATTTTTGTCTTGCCAACGCCTCGATCGCCTCTTGACCATTACCCACTGTGTCAATTCGATAACCCAGACGCGCAAACATTAGTGCTGCGACCTGACAATTCACCTGAATATCCTCTGCTAGAAGAATTTTGAGGGGAACCTTTAATTCCTTGAGGATATTTTCTGCATTGTGTGAGCTAGACGATGAAGCGAATTCGTTTTCAGATGAAGGAATCTCGTCCGCAGCCGGTTCATCGAGTGGTAGTAGAACAGTAAATTTACTCCCTAGACCTTCCTCACTGACGAGGGAAATTTCCCCGCCCATAATTTCACAAATACGCTTACAAATAACCAAGCCTAAGCCCGTACCGCCATAGCGACGGGTCACCGAATTATCTGCTTGGGTAAAAGCCTCAAAGACATCTTCTTGCTTATCTCTGGGAATACCAACGCCAGTATCCTTAACGGAAATTTGGAGAAAGGGTTTGCCATCACGCTCAACGAAGTCGCACCGGAGGGTCACGCTACCGAGATTGGTAAATTTAATCGCATTACTCAGGAGATTCAGCAGGATTTGCCGCACCCTAGTGATGTCACCCTTGACGTATTTCGGTAATCTTTGGTCGATGGAGTGGTCAAGTTGTAAATGTTTGCGGCTCGCCTGAACACCGACAATGCTCATCGTTTCGTAGATACACCGATGTAAATCAAAGGTTTGGATTTCTAGTTCGAGACGGTTCGCTTCGATTTTAGAGAAGTCAAGAATTTCATTAATGATGGTGAGCAGATTATCGCCGCTGTGGCGGATTGTATCGGCAAATTGATATTGCTCCTTGTTGAGCTTCGTATCCATGAGGAGACTACTCATACCGATAATGGCATTCATTGGGGTACGAATTTCGTGGCTCATGGTGGCGAGAAATTCGCTTTTTGCCCTTGTACCAGCCAAGGCCTCATCACGTGCTTCGGTTAGACCCACTAATGTTTCTTGGAGTTGATCCGCCATGTTGTTAAAGGCTGTCACCATTCGGCCAAATTCATCCACGTGCAGCTCGGGAATGCGTTGGTCGAGGTTGCCTTCGCTTAGTTCGACGGCAAATTCGTTTAGTGACTGGATCGGCGATCGCACAAAACGACTGAAAAGTAGGTAGGTGAGAAAAGCGAGTAGGGCACTCACACTAATAGAAACAAAGATCATCGACACCAAGGCACGGCGCATCTGGGCATCGATAGTGGCGGTACTATAGCCTAGGCGAATTTCTCCGAGGGGCACATCAGCAGAGACGATGGGCTGTCGAATTTCGTAGATATTTGGCCGCTGTTTTAAGCGCTCTAAAAACACCAAAATATTTTGGCGATTAATCGTTTGATCACCCGTCAGTTTCGCGACAACAGGCTTTTCTTGGTTGAGGTGGCGGGTAAGGGGTGTCCGCTCTGTATCAAGGATGATGCTGTAGACAATTGCTTCGTCAACACTGGCTTGGCGCATCAAACGCTCTAGGGTAAGGAAATCTGAGTCCAAAATTGCTTCCGGACTAACTCCCCCCAGAAAGATGGCTTCGTCTAAAACCTTTTGTTCCAAGGCTCGGTATTGCGATCGCCCAGACCAATAAATCGATCCCAACCCAAACAATAACTGGACGACCAACACAAAGCCGCTGGTCATGGTGAGATATTTCAGAGTCAGGTTTCCGCGGAACTTCTCAAACATTACGGTGCTGCTGGGGGTTGGACATCCCAAGTGGTCAACTTTAAACTTTCGATCAGTTGATCGAGGGCGCTGTAGTCAACGGCGGGCACAAACGCTTCAATGCCGATGGCGGATAACGCCGGATGATCCGATGGTATGTCCAGTAGCGCTTGTTGGACTGAATTCTTTAGGTCTTGATCAACATGGGGCAGCGCGGCGATCGGCCATTCTGGATAGAGAGCGGTCGTGTGCTCGTAGAAAAAACCGTCATCGACGGGCGCTAATACCTTCACTTCATCTTTGCTAGTAATTAAACCTTTACGCACCATTTTTTCTAGTTGTCCAGTGCGAATAAAGCCAAAATCCAGAGTGCCATTTAGTACCCCCAACACAATATTGTCTTGGGATTTATTTTCGGTAAAGGAGGCAAAATCACTGTAGGGGTCGATGCCTTGCTGTTGTAGATGGAAAACCTGGAAAGTACAGCCCGCCGCCGCTGTCTGAAAGTTCACACAGGAACCCCGCTTATCCCGTAGATCATCAAGGCTGTCAATGTCGCTGTCGGCCTCAACCACGATCAAGCCACTGAACTGTGTGCCCGTTTGGGGTCGGGAATGGGTAACGAGAAATTCTGTATCGTATAGTCGCCTAACTTGCACTGCTGACAAAGGGTTTGTGGTCGTAAAATCAATAGCTTTGTCCGCAGCCTTTGTAAATTGTGTTTCTTGGCTCAGTGAAACCAGCTCAAAATCCTGCTCTAAAGTCGTTTCAAGATACTCCACAAGGGGACTATACCGTTCACTAACAGATACCGCGCTGTCGATACTCAGTACACCAAGCTTAATGGCTTCCTCGTCCTCAGTCGTGATCGTCGTTGTCGAGGTATCCTCAGACGGCGAGTCCACTGGTATTTCGACGTCATTTTGTGGTGGCTGACAGGCTGAAAAAAAAGGGAAGGTGATCGCCGCCAAGATAGATAAAGTTGTACATCGATTCATAGCAAAATTTCTAAAAACTACAAGGGAGCGAGAGTATTCGGAAGGAAATTGGATTCAAAAAACTCTTTATTAAAAGCGCCAGCAGGCATTGGTTTCGCGAATAGGTAACCCTGACATTGATCGCACTGATACTGTTTTAAAATGGCGAGTTCTGCCTCAGTTTCTACCCCTTCAGCAATCACTTCATAACCTAATTCAGAAGCGGCTGAAATTACATTTTTCACAATGACACTGTTGACCTTATTATTTTGCAGCTCACTGACAAAAGAACGATCAATCTTAAGAATATTCCAAGGAATAATCCGCGCATAATTTAAAGAAGAGTAACCCGTCCCAAAATCATCCATTGCAATACGACAGCCTAAACGTTGTAAGGAATTTAGTTTAGTCATGATCTGTTTAAAGTCACGAATCAAAATGGATTCTGTCACCTCAACATCGAGATTAGACGGCGGGAAATCGTAGGTAATTAATGTCTTAACAACATCGTGACAAATATTAGGGCTATGGAGTTGTTTACTCGAAAAGTTAACCGCTAAACGTAAATCTGGCAGGTACTTTCTTTGCCACTGACGGACATCTCTAATTGCTGTTTCTAAGACACAAAAACCAATATCGTTAATGAGACCTGTTTGCTCGGCAATTTCAATAAAATCTAGAGGGGAAACCATACCCAATTCTGGATGATCCCAACGCGCCAAAGCTTCAACACCGACAATTTTGCCTGTACTTAAATTGATACTGGGTTGATAGTGGACAGTAATTTGTTGGCGCTCAATGGCATAGTGAAGTTCACTTTCTAGAAATGCGCGTTTCTTGGAACCCAAACTAAACGTCAAAGAGTAAAAACGATATTTAGTATTAGAAACATTTGTAATTGTTTCGAGGGCATTACGACTTTTTTGAATCAGTTCGTTGATGCCATAGCCATCACGACCATAGAGACTGATCCCTAGGCGAGGCTGAAGGAAATATTCATCATTTTCAACGGGAAATGATCGATCAAATAACTGAATAATAGATGTGGCGATCGCAATCACTTCAGGGCGTTTTTCCTTTGGTGGCAATGTAATTACAAATTCAACATCGTTCAGAATTACTAAACAATTATCTTCGTGAAGAAAGTCACTAACACGCTCGGCGATCGCCTTGAGTAGACTTTGGTAAGAATCTAAATTGACATTCTTTTTAACTGTCTCAGTGCGTTCAACCCTTAAAACAAAAAAGGGAAGCAATACATTATCAGTACTACGTTCTAATCTCAGCTTTTCATATTCGCAGATAGACAATTTAAAGTTATCTTGCAAATGCAATAAATTTGGCAACCCTGTAACAGGATCGAACTTTTTTTCATCCGAATGTTCGCCTTCTATTTTTTGTAGTTGCTCTTGATAATGTTTTTGGAAAGCATTTTGTTTTTCAAGGCGACTACTTACCGCATCCAATAGCTCAATACGAGTAAATGGTTTTGTTAAATAATCATCCGCTCCTAAGGTCATACCTTGGCGAATATCTTCTTTGCTACCCTTGGCCGTTACAAAAATAAATGGCGCAAAATAATTGGGTGCTTTTTCTTTTAGTATCCGCAACATTTCGTGGCCGTCCATTTCTGGCATTAAAATGTCACATAAAATGAGGTCTGGTCTTTCAGCAAGGGCCGTATCTAAACCCTTAACACCATTTTCTGCTACTAAAACATCATGGTCTTCTAGCTTTAGTAAACGTGCCATGTTCTTCCGAATTTTGGCATCATCTTCAACCACTAATATTTTCACCACAATAAGATTCTCCTGTACAAAAAATAACTACAAAAATAATAACTACAAAAATAAATTCACAGATTATTGAGATGGGGCTATCTCATCACAAATAGGTAAAGAAAAGCAAAAGCAAGTACCAACCTCTGGTTCACTAACAAAGCTTATTTGACCTCCATGTAAATCAACACAATGTTTCACAATATTTAAACCCAAGCCAGTACCGGGAACATCATGGGTATTTTTACCTCGACGAAAAGAGTCAAATACATAGGGTTGATCTTCGAGGGGAATACCTTCTCCTTGATCTTTGATACTGAAGTGAACACTGGCATTCTCCACTGAAATCTCAATATTTATTTGGGAGTTTTCTGGAGAATATTTCATCGCATTACTTACAAGATTTGTGAAAATCAACTGTAGTAACTTGGTATCTAAGCTATAGTTTTTATCGTGATCAATATTATTTGTAACTAAGCTTACTTGGTGGTCTTTATTGATTCGCTTATTTATTTTATCAACTAGGTCAGTTGCTAGTTTTATAACCTCCAAAGGTTCAGGATTAAATTGCATCCGTCCGGCTTCTGCTTTGCTCACCAGCAGGACATCATTCATGAGATTACGCATCAACATAGCCGAGTCATAAATCTGTGCTAAATACTCTTGGTGCTCCTCTGAAGACAGCTTATCCCAATACACTTGTAGTAGCTCTGTAGAACTCAGAATGCCCGTTAATGGTGTACGAAATTCGTGGGATGCAGTGGAGACAAACCGAGATTGTAGTTCTGATACCTGCTTCTCTTTTTCAAGGGCGGCTAACATACGATCTTCCGCTTCTTTACGCTTGGTAATATCGCGAAAAATCCCCCGTGTTGCAATAAATTTATTGCCGTCAAAATGGCAATTAATATTACCCTCTACATAAATATGATTGCCATATTTCCCAACAAATAAAACTTCGACACTTTGCTGGGCAATACCTTGCATCAGCGAACTAAACACAACTTGGCAATGTTGGTGATAGGAAGGATGAACAATATCAAGAAAACGTAAGTCTTCTAGATCGTCGTGGGTGTAGTCTAATGTTTCTAGCCAGCATTGGTTCACATAAACAAAACGACCTTCTCGATCCACACTGTGAATTAGATCATTGGCACGATCAAAAAAGTCTCGTAGCTCTTTTTCTTTTTCTTCAACGACAGCTAAGGTTTTTTTGTTCTCTTCAATTTTTTGGGAAAGGGCAAGATTACTCTGTTGTAATTTTTTAGTTTGCTCTTTAATTTTTTTTGATTGTTGGTGTAGCTCGACAAAAGCACTGACTTTAGAACGCAGTACTTGTGGATGAATATTGCGATCTAAATAGTCAACGGCACCATTTTCGTATCCTTGGAAAACAAAGGTATTATCCGTAGCAGAGCCAGTTAAAAAGATAATTGGAATGTAATCTTCTATCTGTAGTTCTTGAATCTTTTGGACGACTTCAAAGCCATCCATTATGGGCATATGGATATCTAAAATAACAAGGGCGACGTTTGTAGAATCTTCCTTCAGATAATCAATAGCGTCTTGTCCAGAAGTGAGACTAATAATTTTATGACGTAGACTACTTAAAATAATTTCAAGGGCTTTTAAGTTTGTGCGCTCGTCATCGACAAGGATGATTTTAATTTCTTGTTGAGGTATTTCTGAAGGATTTAGAGGTTGTTCATCCATTGGTCAATTATTTTGGCAAAGCCGTATTTAATAGGAGCAGGGGCCGAGGAAAGAAAGAAAAAGTTGGCTTTGATCGTCAGAAAATATTTAGTTCTGTCCTAGTGAGCAATAATTTATTCCATCCAATACCTACGTTTTTTCTAATACTCTCAAGAATGCTGACAATCTGGATATTTCAGGGTTTTGTCCTTCAGATACACTAACAATATTATTACTTTAGCTGATCGCTTACAACGACGAAGCCTTTCTCTTTAGACCAATAGGACTCTTGTTAAGCATTACATTCAAAATAACATCGTCCCACATACTCTGAAATCGGCGGAAAATCGTAATTGAATGGTACATTTCGCCGACATTACACTAAACAGCTCGGTCTATTCTTCAGTCAAATGTCTTAGTGGGTTTAAAGTGCTTCATGTTACGGGTTCAAACTTTAAGACTCTTAGAGAAAATTTACGTGATTTCCGATAGTCAGTGAACCGATTTCCTTTGGCATTAGATTAATACCAAACAAGATACCTTGCTGGGGCTGGTACCGAAATTGGCGCAGGGTACGGAGAGGTTCTTGGGAAGGGCTACGATCGCCACTTTTTTGATCAGTTGTGGTCACGACACAGCGTTCACAGGGTTTAGCCGTCACAAATTCTAGTCCGTTAATTTTAAAATGCTGCCAATCATCTTCGGCAAAGGGGCGATCGCCATGAACCACGAGATTAGGACGAAAGCGATTCATAGGAATGTTTGGTTCGCCGATTCTTTGATTTAGCTCGGCTAGGGATGCGGTATTCGTTAACAAAATAGGATAGCCATCGGCAAAGCTTACAGGCTGGTTTTCCCAGAGGGCATAGTCAGGATTGATCGGTCGCACGTGTTCCGGAGATTGACGCACCAGTCGACAGGGCATATCGAGAATCTGACTAAACCAAGTGGCAGCGGCGTCGCCTTGGTCTATGGCTTGGGTTTGGGAACGCCATACTGTGACAGGAATCAAATCACCCCGCTGCTGGGTGGATATTTGCAAAGGTGCTTGCTGCTCAAACTTGAGAGTCAAATAGTCATTACTGAGTTCGGTTTGGACTCTTGCTAGCTGGGGGTGGGTGCGTTGGGTAATAAATTTCCCCCCTTGGTCAACGATCATCCACTGGCGATCGCCAGCGAAGCCTTTGTGGGTTACTTGAGCTGTTTCTAGGGAGATCCCCTGACAAGATTTAACGGGATAAATCCACAATTCAGCAACAGTAATCACGGGACATCTCTCCGCAAAAAATGACAGGTTTACCCTCGCAAATCACTAGTTTTAGTGGGATCTAGAGAGTAGTAGTTTGATATTAGATGAAGTCAGAAATATCTTCACCACAGTCATCGGCAAGGTATGACAGTGAACGGAAACGTAGTCCTACTAATTGCTCATAGAGGGGATTTAGTTTGCACATCGGGGGAATATGCACAATTTTTTTGCCGAAGAGTTTAATGTCACGCTCAAAGGGACATTGGGGCGGGATCATTTTACAGACGAAGCGAGCAACGCGGGGATCGTCGACATCCATCTCATCTAGCCAGCTACGAACTGGTTTGAGGGCATCAAGATGCACATCCTCTTGAGGCTCTTCTTTTGTGCAAATTTCAGGGTCGTAGAGGGTCTGCTCTAGGCTATGGAGGGCACTCATATTCACGCCAAGTGCTTTACCAAATTCTTTAATTTGTTCGGCTTCGACAACGGAATAAACACCGTCGGCGATCGCCATCATGACGGCCGTACGGAGAAAATTCTCGCGAGTCACTTCTTCGTCGCCTAATTCTTTTGTTAGCTCCTCTGAGCTAATTACTTTCAATTCACCAATTTCTTCTTGGGGAACTAATGCATCTTTAGTTAACTGGGAAATAAGCTGTTGTTCTTCGGGATCAAAATCGCCGTCCGCCCAAGCAATCGTGAGCAGACCTCGTAACCAAGCAGTGATTTGGCGATCGCTGTAGGACATCGTTGCAACTGCAGGAATATCAGCCATTGTGATGGGAAAACTCTATCTGTACTTTCTTCTATTTTAAAGAATTTGGCGATCGCCTTGGGGTACAACCGCAAATGTTAATGATTACACCCCAGAGGCCAAAATTAGCGATTAGGCTTCGACTTTGACACCGCGCCAAAACGCAACATAACCCTTGATATTGCTCGCTTTTTCTTTAGGCTCCGGATAGTACCAAGCCGCATCTTTATTTTGCTCACCATCCACCTCAACGGTGTAGTAGCTCGCTTGCCCCTTCCAGAAACAGCTGGTGTGGGTATCACTGGATTTAAAATACTCAGATTTAATCGTATCGGGCGGGAAATAATAATTACCCTCTACGATTTCGCAGTTGTCACTTTCCGCAAGGACAGTACCGTTCCAAATTGCTTTTGCCATAGGACTCTAAAAAGACGAAAACCGTCAATATCCAAAAACTTTACTGTCTCGAATTTTACTGTGATTACCGTTTACCTGCCGTGATCACCTCACAAGTGTTGGCACAGTACGAGAAGGACGATCATTTTCGTCGTCTTCGTCCTCATCCTCTTCTGGTTCATCGGTGGCTTCTTCTGTGGCTACTGGAGTGTCGTCAGTATCCTCTGCTTCATCGGTTGTGTTTTCTTCTTCTGTGGTTTCTTCCGTTGCTGAGGGAGTCTCGTCATCGGTATCCGATTCCACTTCTGCTCCTGCTTCACCATCTTGAGCGGCTGGCTCTATGTCAACTGGTGCTAGTAGCGGGTCAATGGGACTTGGCGTAGGCATGTCTGTATCTACGGGCAACTCCTCATCGACAGGTGCTTCCAGCTCATCTAGCAGTTCGTCGGCGACTTCTTCTGGCTCTTCTGCCACAACGGGTAGGGCTTCGTCAAAGAGCAATAGACTTTTTGATTCTGGGTAGTAGACGCTCCAAATTTCCGGGTCGGGATAGGCTGTCCACTCCTGCCGTGAGACGCGCAATTGTAAAACTGGGGCGATCGCCGCACTCCGTTGACCGAGGACCGTGACCCGTACCTCTGTCCGCAATAAATCTTGGTCAAATAATGACTGGGCTCGTACCGCCGCATTAGCCTCCGCCCGCGCGATAAAAACTTTGTAGGATTCGTCCTCAGACGGTTCGAGCAGAATTTCAGACTTCGCAGTGGTCTGGGCGATCGCCTGTGGTGTCGGGAGTACCATCAAACCCGTCCATTGCATTGCTGTCGCTGCCAAAACAAACGAGACAAAAGAACGCTTACAACCAGAAAGTTTTACAACCATGATTCCCATCCAAAAAATGGACTAACGACTAAACAGTAGTAGAGGCAACGACGTAAATTACATTACAAAAAATTATGTGATATGTTGCTATTCGTGTCATCAAGATGATGAATAACCCCGTTATAACCATTTAACCGTCCCTTCTCTTTAAGAAAAGCTTACAGTCTGAATCGGGCAACGGGAATTGCAGCCATCCTAGAAGATATCGCTGCTAGAAGACTATGTGCGCCACCTCTTCATGAACCTGACTGCATTGACTCCTGATATTGCTTGGATTGTTCCCCAGTCTGAGCTCCATGCCTTTTGTCAGCTTTGGCAACAGTTTGGCCAGGCAGCAAATCGAATTTATCTTAACGAAGATCTGCTCGCCACAGCGGGAATCCCGTTGCAATACGATATTTTGCACCTCCTCGTTGACCCAGAATTTACCGCCGTATTGTGGGGCAATAATTCGGCAGATTTTCACCACAGCTCTGGCGACAACGACGCGTCCGGTGGTTGTGAAATCGCAGTTTCCTTTGCCCCCGAGATTGTTTCTGATGTCATTAGTCATCTAGAACCCCACGATCCACAGTTACCGCAACTCAAAAAATTACGTCAGTTTGCCCTACCGGCTGTCTCGCGATTACCGAGCGAGTTTACCCTTGCTCTGATGAATATTGGGCGATCGCCGAATCAAGTTCAGTTTCAAGATGGCCATGCCTCCCTCATTACTAATCGCCCCCTAGACCTCCTTTTAAATAATCGCCTTGAGCAAGAGCGTATTCTCAACAACGTTACCCATCGCATCTATCAAAATAAAGACTTGATGGTAACGGTACGCCTTGCCTTAGAGCAGGTGCAAAAACTCCTCCGGGTTGATCGTCTGTTGGTTTACCAGTTTGATGTAACAACTGAAGGACAGGAGCTTGGTGCAAAACAAGAGCCATTAAATCGCGTCACCTTTGAAGTTTTGGGTGATAATGCCGTTCCCTCCCTCAACCATTACGAAGAATCTCTCCCCGCCGATTTACGATCTCAACTGTATGACTATTACCAAGGCAAACATCACCTTGCGATTAGTAATACCCGCGACAATACCCGCTTTGAATTATGTCCGCCGCAATTTGTCAATATTGCCGAGATCACCCCACCTCAGTCGGTTTTGGCACTACCGCTAGTCGTCGAAAATCAGCTCTGGGGACTATTAATCGCCCATCAATGTACAGCCCAACGGCGTTGGCGGAAAAATGAGATTTCCTTCCTCCATCATGTAGCCGATTATCTGGCGATCGCCGTCCTCCAGGCTCGTTCCTACCAACAGTTACAGGAACAAAAAGTCAACCTAGAAACCCTTGCCCAGCAGCGAGCCAAGGAACTAGAGGATGCCCTCCTCTCCGCCCAAGTTGCCAGCCAATCGAAGCGAGAATTTATTCACATCGTCAGTCACGAACTCCTGACGCCCCTCACGTCGATTATTGGACTGTCTAATACCCTTAGCTATTGGTCAACGGCTGAAAATGCAAATAAATTCTCCCCAGAAAAACAGCAAAGTTATCTGCGCAGTATTCATACCAGCGGCGTGAAATTACGGAATTTGTTGCAGGATATCCTCGACTTTTCCCAAACAGAAGCTGCTCGCTCAGTCCTCGATCTACAGCAATTTTCCCTAAAACAACTGTGCTACTCGGTGATTGATGCCTTCCAAGACATGGCGCAACGGCAAGGTTTGACTTTAAATCTCAATAACCGTCTAGAACCGGAGCAGGATCTCTTCTGTGCTGATCTCCAGCGCATCGACAAGATCTTGACCCACCTCCTAGCCAATGCCATTAAATTCACCTCCCACGGCGGCAATGTAACGTTGACCATTTGGCGGGAAGGACAGAGGGATGTGTTGTTTCAGGTTAAAGATACAGGGATCGGCATTGCCCCCCAGCAGATGCCCCTATTGTTTGAAAAATTTCAACAGCTAGAGCCTTCGATTAGCCGTAGCCATGACGGAGCAGGGTTTGGCTTGGCATTGGTTAAGCAGCTCGTTGAAATTCATCAAGGTCAAATCCATGTAACTTCAACACCGAAAAAAGGGTCAATTTTTACGGTACGTATTCCCTGCCAAAACAAGCGTTCTGATATCACGTCACAAACTGCCCTCAACGGCAACATGGGTGGCACTATCGTCCTAGTCTCCCAAGATGAGGAAACGGCGACGCTCATTTGTGATCTGCTGACTGCTGCCCATTACCAAGTTATTTGGCTCATTGATAGTACGATCGCCCTTGGACAGGTCACAGTTTTGCAACCCAGTCTAGTACTACTCGATGCAGAGCAAGCCCAAGAAACAGTCGGGGAGATCATGCAAAAACTCCAACATTCTCCCCAAACGCAACAAATTCCAGTATTGCTGGTCGGCGATCGCCTCACAAAACGCAGTTGGCGACAGCTACAGAAACAAGGGTTCCGGGATCGTATCGAAAAGCCGGTAGATACCGAGTCGCTGATTAATCTCGTGAATTATCACATCAAAAATCACACCGGGGTTCTCACAACTGCCCAGCAAGAAATCCCCAAAAATTAATTCTTCGTGGCAAATATTGGGTTGCTCCTTTGGGAAAATGAGGCAACTTTTATCTTTCGAACGTATAGATAAATTCAGTAAATTACGGACTCTGGTGATGGGGATCACGCAGATTTCTAACGCAACACGCACAATAAAGTAACAACAGTCACTGTATTAGTGATTGTTATATACCTATGCTAACTATAGCTATGTGCTTTCTCCGTCAATAATTTTAGGGTTCACTTACCCTTGTGGCACAGATTATTGGGGTGTAGACCAAATTTCTATCCGTTTTTGGTTATTACGAAGAAAGCGATATTTTTG
Organism: uncultured Synechococcus sp.; assembly: GCA_964638765.1. GTDB lineage: Bacteria > Cyanobacteriota > Cyanobacteriia > Cyanobacteriales > MRBY01 > MRBY01. Next base: position 29,103 of record CAZXBK010000007.1, read on the forward strand.
ATTAAGCTCTCTAGTTTAGGGAGTTTTTTTGTGGTTATTTATTGCGCTCCTGTGCGATCGCCGAAATTTTCAGGCAGGATGAGCGTAACGATAGTGCAAATGCAGTCCGAGAAAATTTTTATGCGCGACTTATATCCCCCCATTCAGCCTTACAACACTGGGATGTTAAGCGTTTCAGATATTCATACCCTTTACTTTGAAGAATCGGGCAATCCGGATGGACAGCCGGTCATTTTTATTCATGGTGGTCCCGGCGGTGGTTGTCCCCCCATCTATCGACAACTGTTTCATCCGGATCAGTGGCGTATCATCTTGTTCGATCAACGGGGGGCAGGTAGAAGTACACCCAAGGCTGAGCTGCGAGAAAATACTACTTGGGATCTAGTGGCGGATATTGAAACTATTCGGGAATATCTCGGTGTTGAGAAGTGGGTTGTGTTTGGCGGTAGCTGGGGTAGCACTCTGTCTCTGGCCTATAGCGAAACCCATCCAGAACGGTGCTTGGGTTTAATTTTGCGGGGAATCTTTATGCTCCGCCAAAAGGAAATTCACTGGTTTTATCAGCATGGTGCAAGCGAGATTTTTCCAGATGCCTGGGAAGAATTCCTGAAGCCCATTCCACCAGAGGAACGTCACGATCTCGTTAGTGCCTATCACAAACGTCTCACCAGTGGCGATCGCCACATTCGTCTAGAAGCAGCAAAAGCATGGTCAGTATGGGAAGGCAGCACTAGTAAACTTGTTCCGTCGCCCGGTAGTAAAACAAATTTTGCGCGACCTGATTTCGCAGAAGCCTTTGCCCGCATTGAGTGTCACTATTTTATCAATAAAGGTTTCTTCGATAGCGAAGATCAGCTGATAAAAAATATCGACCGCATTCGCCATTTACCCTGTGTCATCGTGCAGGGACGTTACGATGTCGTTTGCCCGATGACAACCGCTTGGGATCTCCACCGAGCTTGGCCAGAAGCAGATTTTATCGTGATTCCCACAGCCGGACATTCAGCCTTTGAAGATGGCATCCGCACAGAGTTACTGAATGCAACCGATAACTTCGCCAAGCTCGAAAGGTAATTCACAAATAATCTAACTAATAGAACTTTTACTCCACAGCTTTAATTCGCTAAAACCATAGGAGAAACAAACCGAAATTACAGATGTGGCAATACCAAACCCCCGGCATTCCCGACAAATTATTTGAGCGTTTACCGGGGATTCCCCTGACGAAACGTGAAGCTCGCCTTCTAATCATTTCTGCACTCCGCATGGAGCCGGAATCTGTGCTCTGGGATATTGGGGCAGGTACAGGGACGATTTCCATTGAGATTGCGCTGCTTTGTCCTGACGCCAAGGTGATTTCGGTGGAGCGCGACGAAGATGTTGCGGAGCTAGTACGCACGAATAGCCAACAGTTTAAATGCACCAATATCTCTGTATTTGAGGGGAATGCGCCGGAATGTTTTACGGAGATTTCCACCAAACCGGATCGCATTTGCTTGGGTGGTGGCAAACCTATTAAAGACCTTTTACACAAGGCTTGGTCTTATTTGCCAGTAGGTGGTCGGGCGGTGGCGATGGCGACAAACCTAGAGCAGCTTTATCAATTGTCGGAAGGATTTGCGGAGTTGCAGGCGCGTAATGTCGAGGTGGTACAGGCCGCGATTAATCGTTTAGAAACCCAAGGAATGCGCCAGGTATTTGCGGCTGTTGATCCGATGTTTATCCTCAGCGGCGAAAAGATTGATTAACTTAACTTGAGGTCGGGTTAAGGAGATGACGCGGTGAAAGTGAGAGTGAGAGATAGGGTGATTTTTATTGAAACCATTACAGATGCTGCAAAATACAAGTTTGATTTCCATGTATTCCCCGTGTCCTATTCTCCCCGCGTCTTCCCTTGTCTAAAGAATTTATACTGCCCTCTTAGTCCGAACTGATGCTGGTTGAGTCCAACGTATCAGAGCAAGAATCGCCGGACGACCCTATTGCGTGGATAGAGGGCTTCATTTCACAATAGAGTATTGAGAATCTTTCTGATTAAAGCTTTTGAAACGCCTACAACTACAACTGAATTTTTGGACGCCCATCACTTTGGCGATCGCCGCGTTGATTGCGACCCCTATCTTATTTGTCCTAAGTAGTGTCTTTGCGGACTCTGGGGACGTTTGGAGTCACCTTGTGGAGACGGTTTTAGGGCGATATATTCTCAATTCCCTGTGGTTAATGTTGGGCGTTGGCCTCGGTGTAACGGTACTGGGGGTCACTGCGGCTTGGCTAGTAACAATGTGCAATTTCTGGGGCAAGAAAGTTTGGGAAGTAGCGTTATTGTTACCCCTTGCGGCTCCAGCCTATTTGCTTGCCTATGTCTATACCGATTTGCTGGATTATTACGGCTGGGTACAGCGAACATTGCGCAGTATTTTTGGGTGGTCGTCGGCACAGGATTATTGGTTTCCACAAGTTCGCTCCCTGCCCGGCGCGATTATTATGCTGATTTTGGTGCTCTATCCCTACGTTTATCTTTTGGCGCGGGTCTCTTTTTTAGAGCAGTCAGCTACCACCGTCGAAGCCAGCCGTACCCTTGGCTGCAACCCTTGGCAAAGTTTTTGGGCGATCGCCTTACCCCTAGCCCGTCCAGCAGTCACCGCAGGTTTAGCATTGGCGTTGATGGAAACCCTCAATGATTTTGGGACGGTGCAATTTTTTGGGGTAGAAACCTTTACTACAGGCATTTATCGGACATGGTTTGGCCTTGGGGAACCTCAGGCAGCAGCTCAGTTAGCGGCAATGCTCATGATTTTTATCGCGGCATTATTGCTCATCGAAAAGTGGTCAAGACAACAGGCGAAGTATTACCAAACCAGCAATAATTACTCCTCACCAAATTTGTACGAGCTCCCATGGTGGCGATCGCTCCTCGCAAATGTTTTTTGCATCCTTCCCGTCTTTTTTGGTTTTGTTTTGCCCGTCGGTGTGCTCTTGGAAATGGCATTTAATCGCCCTCAAGCTAAATTTCGGTTGCAATTTTGGGAATTTGCCCAGCATAGTTTCGTTTTAGCCGCCCTTACTGCTTCCCTTGCTGTGGCGATCGCCCTAATCCTTGCCTATGGTCAACGTCTAAATAAAAGTTTGACGATGCGCCTCGGCATTCGCGTTGCGGCTTTGGGATATGCCATTCCGGGGTCAGTGATTGCAGTTGGTATTCTCATCCCCATCGGCAAACTCGATAATGTGATCGCCAACTTTTTTAAAGCGCAGTTTGATATCACCACAGGTCTACTGCTGAGTGGCACAATTGTGGCGCTAATCTTTGCCTATCTCGTTCGTTTTCTGGCGGTGTCCTTTGGCGCAGTCGAAACTAGCCTCGGCAAAATTAAACCAACCCTTGATGATGCGTCCCGTAGCCTCGGCTATTCTCCAATTAAAACCTTGATTCAAGTCCATACTCCTTTGATGTGGAGTGGTCTGCTGACAGCAGCAATGCTTGTGTTTGTCGATGTGATGAAAGAGCTACCTGCAACCCTAGTGATTCGCCCTTTTAATTTTGATACCCTTGCCGTTAAGGTTTATCAGTACGCCTCTGATGAAAGATTAGTCGAGGCATCTGTACCTGCACTATCGATTTTAGCGGTGGGCTTAATTCCTGTCATTTTTCTCAGTTGGCAAATTTCCCATACCCGCACTGAATAGCCAGCACAGAGTAGTAAAAAAATATGACAAGCAAATACAAAATATGACAGGCGATCGCCGATCACCTAGTCTTTGCAACAACAATAGAGTTAATATCTCCGAATCTATGAGCCGATGTTGCAGCACGACGTAATTATTGTTGGCGGTGGACTTGCGGGTTGCCGCGCCGCCCTAGAAATTAAGCGCACGAACCCAGGTATTGATGTAGGTCTCATCGCCAAAACCCACCCCATTCGTTCCCACTCTGTTGCAGCTCAGGGGGGAATTGCTGCCAGCCTCAAAAACGTTGACCCAAAAGATAGTTGGGAAGCCCACGCCTTTGACACAGTAAAGGGTTCAGACTATTTGGCGGATCAAGATGCGGTAGAGATTTTGACGAAAGAAGCGCCCGAGGTAATTATCGACCTTGAACATATGGGGGTGCTTTTTTCTCGCCTCGATGATGGCAAAATTGCCCAACGCGCCTTTGGGGGACATTCCCATAAACGGACTTGCTACGCCGCTGACAAAACAGGTCACGCCATCCTCCATGAACTGGTCAATAATCTCCGTCGCAATGGGGTCAAAATTTACGACGAATGGTATGTGATGAACCTCATCTTTGAGGACAATCAGGCGAAAGGTTTGGTGATGTATCACATCGAAACAGGCAAGTTGGAAGTCGTTCGCGCCAAGGCCGTAATGTTTGCGACAGGGGGCTATGGTCGTGTTTTCAATACAACGTCCAATGATTTTGCGTCCACTGGTGACGGTTTAGCGATGACAGCTGCGGTGGGTTTGCCTCTTGAAGATATGGAGTTTGTACAGTTCCATCCGACGGGCTTATTCCCTGTGGGTGTGCTGATTTCTGAGGCGGTACGAGGTGAAGGAGCCTATTTGCGTAATAGTGACGGCGATCGCTTTATGGAGAACTATGCCCCCAAACAAATGGAGCTTGCCCCGCGGGATATTACGTCGCGGGCAATTACCTTAGAAATTCGAGCAGGTCGCGGCATTAATAAAGATGGTAGTGCGGGCGGTAATTTTGTCCATCTGGATTTGACTCACATGGGTAAAGACAAAATTATGAGTCGTGTGCCTTTTTGTTGGGAAGAAGCTGAGCGATTAGTCGGTGTTGATGCCGTCGTTGAGCCGATGCCTGTGCGTCCCACAGCCCATTACTCGATGGGTGGTATCCCAGTTAATACTGAGGGTCGTGTCCGCAAAAATGGAACTGAGCTAACCGAAGGATTCTTTGCAGCAGGGGAATGCGCCTGTGTATCTGTCCATGGTGCAAATCGTCTCGGTAGTAATTCTCTCCTGGAATGTATTGTTTATGGTCGTCGCGTCGGCGGAAAAATTGCAGAATATATTGGCGATCGCCACCTTCCCGAAGTGAATGAAACCCAATATTTAGATGCAGCAAAAAAGCGTATTCAACAACTAATTGATCAAACAGGCAATACAAGAATTGGTGATTTAAGGCAAAGATTTCAAGACACAATGAGCGAACACTGTGGCGTATTTCGTACCGATGAAATTATGTCCGAAGGGATTCAAGAAATTCAGGCTCTCAAAGCAGAATATAACGACGTTTTCCTTGATGACAAATCAACCCATTGGAATACAGAATTGATTGAAGCGATGGAGCTACAAAGTATCCTCAAAGTCGGGGAAGCTATTTTGACTTCTGCACATAACCGAAAAGAAAGTAGAGGCGCACATTCACGGGAGGATTTCCCCACACGTGACGATCAAGAGTATCTGGGACATACCCTAAGTTTCTGTTCAGACGATGGCGTCACTATTGAATATATGCCTGTTGTCGTAAATCGTTTTGAACCCAAAGAACGAAAGTATTAAATCTATTAATTTAAAAGTTGGGAAACAGAAATTTCTAAATCAGGAAAAGCTTCTGAAAAAATAGTGCCATCACTTTGTATATTTTCCGAAAAATATTGGCCATCAACTAAATCTTTGAAAACATGCAACTGTTTCTCTTTAAGATTCAGCACCCAATATTCTTTAATTCCTTCCTTGGCATAGGTCTCTTTTTTTTCGTTGAGATCATACGTCAATGTTGAATTAGCTACCTCTATTAACCAAAAAACATCCGTAATAAAAGGGTGCCGATTACCATAATTTTCCCTTGGAGATTTCACTACAGCAATATCTGGTTCTGGTTCGGAATTTGAGAGAGTTATGGGATGAGCCTCACGCACTACTGCTTTATTGCCTAGGAGATGAGCGAGGTAGATCCTGCCACCTTCAGCTGTATAGGAATGTTGAGGGCTTTTTAGTGCCATTTCAACTAGTTCTCCATTTAAAAGCTCTACTTTTTTACGGTCTAAAAAGCCCTTTTCTATCAATTTATGGTATTCACTAACTGACCACTTTACTAAGGTTTTCACGGCGTATCCTCCCTCAAATATGGAACTACTTGGTAACAAACTAGGAGATGAGGTTATCGAGAGCTAGTACTGAATCAATGACCTATTCTCACTTATATATTAGTGCGATTAGTTTGAGGCAGACCTAAGTAGATAGCTCTAATGATGCTTGGATTTTTTGGCAAACGAGATAAACGTCAGCTAATAACTGTTTTGAATTGCCAAAGATTTTTACACTATTCCAGTTTTTCAAACTTAAGCCAGTATGATGCTTGTTTAAGCGTCCCTTCTACATTATCGTTATGAATCTTTTTAGGCGATCGCAACAGTGGCTAAAGAAAGTCCGCCGTGCTCAATACCGTTGGGTATGGTGTATTGTCGCCACACTAATTTACTTCGCGATCCTGAGCTTACCGCTCAATGGATTTAACGAAGCAGCTCGAAAAGCCCTCGCCATTTTTGGGGTTACCGCATTTTTGTGGAGCACGAGTGCTTTGCCTGTAGCGGTGACAGGGTTACTGGTGTTATTTCTGATTCCCTTTACGGGAGTATTGCCACCAGAACAAACCTATGCTTATTTCGGAAACCGTTCGGTTTTTTTCATTTTGGGGGTATTTATCCTCGCCAGTCCCATTCGTCGCTCTGGGTTGAGCACAAGACTGGCGTTAACCGTTGTTTCAAAGTTTGGGGGCACTCAAAGGGGTTTAATTCTTTCTGTTTTAATTTTGTCGGCGGCAATGTCGTTTTTTCTAAGCTCCCATGCGGTAGCGGCAATGCTTTTCCCTGTGGTTTTAGAAGTGGTGCAGTCGGCTGGTGCAAAACCCGGCGGACGCTTTGGTAAATCGGCATTTCTCGCATTGGGTTGGGGCGCAGGTATTGGGGGTATTCCTAGTTTGCTTGGGGGGGCAAGGGCGGCTTTGGCATTAGGATTGCTGCGGGAAAGCACAGGTCAAAGTATTAGCTTCATTGAATGGACATTGTGGTCCTTGCCCTTATCAATTGTTTTGTTGGCGATCGCCTATTTGTTGATTCGTAATATCGGTCGAGGTACTGCGGTCTCTATGGGTCAAGCCAAAATGCTATTGAAAAGCCGTGCAAAACGTTTAGGTGATATTTCCAAGCGTGAAATCGGAACAGCGTTAATCACTTTATTGACCATTTTTCTCTGGATAGTACGGGGTGAAGTTTGGGGTTTAGACACTGTTGCTTTTTTGGGAGTTTCGTTACTCTTTATTTTTCAAATCGCGGATTGGCAAGAAGTGGAAGAGGATGTGAACTGGGGAATTTTCGTTATGTATGGTTCGGCGATCGCCCTAAGTGCTGTGCTAGGGGAAACTGAAACTTCGACAGCGTTAGCCCAAGCACTATTAGGTTGGATTGACTCTGGCTGGCTAGTATTTATCGCTGTGGCAATGGTGGTGGTGGTGTTCACCGAGGGCATGAGTAATGCCGCCACCGTCGCGATGGTGATGCCTCTGGCGATCGCCCTTGCTGCCGACCATGGTATTGATCCCCGCGCCATAACAATGGGTGTTACCATTGCCTCAGGCTTAGCCTTTATGATGCCTGTTAGCACGCCCGCGATGGCTATTGTGATCGGCAGCGGCTATGTCCCGCCATCCCATGCGCTACAACGAGGATTTTTCCTTAAGTCCATAGGCTTCCTTGGATTATTAGCACTCGCGACATTATATTGGCCACTGTTTGGTTTGCAGGTGTAATCGAATGAAAAAAATCTATCTTGTGATTCTTAATCCCTACGCCTACGACGACGCAATGTACAAAGCCGAGGCGATCGCCAAAAGAACGAATTCACCGTTAAATATCGTTTTTTTTATTAGCGAACAGTCCGTTTGTACGATGATGAATGACCTTGGCGAAAATGGCTGGCTCAGTGCCGCATCGATCCGTAGTTTGCAAAATTCTATGCTTGAGGGCTATCGAGGTTTAGCTGAAGATGTTTTAGAACGTGTCCAACGCAAACTTAGCAATCTTGAGCTGAATGTTTTACCCGTTTACGAGCAACCTACTGTTGAACCCTATCTCCATCGTTTAGTGGCTGAAGGCGCAAAAAAAATCGTTGTTGCCGGATCTAGTAATGTTCAGCTTAAGCGCGAGATGTTACCGAAACAGGTGATTTTGGCGATCGCCTAAACCTTAACCTTGTAATTGCTTTTCAGGCATTGCCAGCAAAAAATATGAACTTGGTGTAACAATCTGAATAATAGAGCAGATTAAATTCCGAGTGATGACTGACGTACAGCATTATCGCCAGTTGCTAGAGGTTGCGGCAGACGCATCAAAATCTGATGTCAAAAGAGCCTACCGAAAATTAGCGAAACAATGGCATCCTGATCGGTTTTATCAAGATCCAGCCAAGCAAAGAATTGCAGAGGAAAAGTTTAAGCAGATTACGATCGCCTACGAATATCTCCTTGAGCAAGACGAGTTCGTCGTGGCTTCCAAACCTGTTTGGCCTGATGCAAAACCAACCACGGTGAGATCGACGGGAGAAACAATGGTTGCAACCAAGAAAACTGATCCCTCTATTTATTACAATCTCGGTGTAACCCTCGCGCAAACTGGCAAGTTAGAGGAGGCTCTAACCTTTTTTGGCAAAGCGATCAAACTCTACCCTGACTATCTGCCAGCTCTAGAATATCGCCACACAATACTGTCCAAATTAAAGTTTGAATATCGAGCAGCAGCGGATCTTAAGAAAATTCGTGAGTTGAAACAAGAACAAAAAGTTCAACGCTAAACATCTGTAATTGAACTAGAAGAGAGTGGTGTGGGCGATCTCCTGAATTTTGCCCGTTCTCATAGGAAAAAAGCTTTAAATTGACTGCTTGGTATCAAAATAAATTTTAGATGCTATTTCGTCGTCATGTATGAGTGATTTAGAAACCTACCGTCAATTGTTAAACGTCACCAAAAGTTCTTCTAGAGCCGATATCAAAAAGGCTTACCGGAAACTAGCGAAACAGTGGCATCCAGATCGCTTCTATCAAGATCCAAAAAAACACAAAATAGCAGAAGAGAAATTCAAGCAAATCACTGTGGCTTATGAACATCTGATTGAAAACAACAATCAAGATGACGCAGTATCTCAAGCCAAGACATCCACACATTCAACTTCTGTTAATACTGAAAAAACAGACCCTCAATCTTATTATCGATTGGGTCTGTCCTTGGCAGAACGAGGTGAACTCGAAGAATCATTAGAGTTTTTTGGGCAGGCAATCAAGCTCGATCCTGAATATCTTGAAGCTTTGGAATATCGATATAAGGTACTTTCTGAACTGGGATTTGAATATCGAGCAGCAGCAGATAGTAGTAAAATTCGAGACCTTAAGCAAAAGGCTCAACGCAATAAGACGGCTCAATCTAGCTCTGCTAAATCTCAGTCAAAAAATAGTAAGAGTCTTTTCAAGCTCCTCAAACGTTTTAGGTCTGCTTCATCTTCAATCAAATTCATCGCCGTTGATCATCGTCGTAAATTAATCCCTATTACAAATCAAGCAACTGTTCAAATCATCCAATTAGGTTCGTATCAAGTTACTGGCGAGCTTGACCTGCACACAAAACCAATCCTTCATCTTGACTTACATCCTAAATACAATTGGCTAGTTACTGCTGGTGATAATGAAATTGTTCAGGTGTTTGATTTAGATGAGAATAAAAGCATTGGACAACTTAAAAAAAGTCTTTTTGCAAAAAAATATCCTAAGACTACAAGGGTTTATTTCATACCTGAGCAAAATTGCGCCTTGTTAATTTCAGCAGAAGGTGCCATCAGAAAATGGAACTATGAAAAAAATAAAGTCTTGTATGAGAAGAACCATTCTATAAAGATTCAATCCACTGCTATCAACTCAAGACGTACCAAGATTGCACTATTCGATAATCGAAAAACAATCAGGATTCACGAGGCATCTACCGGCGAGCTTCTGCACACTTTAAGATTTCGCTCTACGGCTACAACAATAGCTTTGAGTTCAGCCGGAAATTTATTGGCGATCGCCACATTGAATAAGCAAGTCGAAATTTGGAACATCGCAAAAAAAGTATTACTTTGCCAATTCACAAGAAACCCTAGCCAAATCATCTTTCTACAGTTCGTTAATTCTCAGAAACATCTACTCACTGTTGGAAAAGATGGCACGATTAGGATTTCGTCGTTAAATTCAAAGCAACAGACTTTGACGCAAATTACCCACCTACAAGGCATTACAACTTGCAAGCTCATTGATAAGGAACGAACTTTGGTCTTAGGCACTGCTCAAGGAGAAATTATTTTGTGTCGTTTACCTGCTCTCACTTAAGAAATCGGCGATCGCCGCAACATTTCACTTACTCGATTCTGAGAACCGTCCCACGCAATCGTTTACAATAGTTAATAATATTTTTGAGAAATAAAACGTAGGACAAACGTAATGCGTGTAGCAATCGTCGGAGCAGGACTAGCCGGATTATCCACTGCCATTGAATTAGCAGATGCTGGTCACGAAATCGAAATCTTTGAAGCCCGTCCCTTTGTCGGTGGCAAGGTTGGCAGTTGGGTAGACAAAGACGGCAACCACATCGAAATGGGTCTACACGTATTCTTTGGGTGCTATTACAACCTTTTTGCACTCATGGAAAAAGTCGGTGCAGGCAACAACCTCCGACTTAAAGAGCACACCCACCAATTTATTAATGAAGGCGGTAAGGTCGGCGAACTCGATTTCCGTTTTCCTGTCGGTGCACCTTTCCACGGCCTCAAAGCATTTTTCACCTCTTCCCAACTTTCGGCGATCGATAAAGCAGCCAACTCCCTCGCCCTCGGAACTAGCCCCATTGTGCGCGGTTTAGTCGATTTCAAAGGTGCGATGAAAACCATCCGTGACCTTGACCGCATTAGTTTTGCAGATTGGTTCCGGAGTCATGGCGGTAACGATGGCAGCCTCAAAAAAATGTGGAATCCCATCGCCTATGCTCTCGGTTTTATTGATACCGAAAATATTTCGGCGCGCTGTATGTTGACCATTTTTATGTTCTTCGCAGCAAAAACAGAAGCTTCCGTTCTACGAATGTTGGAAGGCTCTCCCGGCGAATATTTGCACAAGCCCATCGTGAATTACCTCGAAGCGAAAGGCGTAAAAATTCATACTCGCCACCGCATGAAGGATATTCATTACACCCTCGATGGCACACCCACAATCGACGGCCTTGTCATCAACAATGGCGAAACCGACCAAACAGTTAAGGTGGATACTTACGTTCTTGCCCTCGATATCCCCGGAATCCAACGCGCGATTCCCGATGATTGGCGCAAGTGGTCTGAATTCGACAATATTTATAAACTTGATGCGGTTCCTGTGGCAACAGTGCAACTACGTTTTGACGGCTGGGTAACTGAACTCAACGATCCTGAAAAACGCGCGCAACTCGAAAAAGCAGAAGGTATTGATAACCTTCTTTATACTCACCAAGCAGACTTCTCTTGTTTTGCAGATTTGGCGTTAACCAGTCCCGGTGATTTCTACAAAGAAGGGGAAGGTTCTTTGATGCAGTTGGTTCTGACTCCCGGCGATCCATTCATCAAGAAGAGTAATGATGAAATTGCCCAACATGTTCTTGAACAAGTTCACAAATTATTCCCCTCTTCCCGCGAACTGAATATGACTTGGTCTAATGTCGTGAAATTAGCACAGTCTCTTTACCGTGAAGCGCCGGGAATGGATCCTTACCGTCCTGCTCAAGACACTCCAATTTCTAATCTTTTCCTCGCAGGTAGCTATACGCAGCAGGACTACATCGACAGTATGGAAGGTGCAACAATCTCTGGCCGCCAAGCCGCCGAAGCGATTTTGTCTAAGGCTGGACAATTAGAAAAACCTTTAGTCGCAACGATGTAGAACTAAACATCTAATCAAATAAAAAATCCTGTCTTGAATTTATTTGAGATGGGATTTTTTATTGCTAATTTTCAAGGGGATAGTTTTCTTGTAGGTATGTCAATGCAGAGGAGCGATCGCCCACCTCCCCATCTAATATCTTCGCTAGTAAATCTTGCAAAATCACCTTAAATTGTGGGCCGGGTTTATAGCCTAGTTTTTTGAGATCAGAACCATCAAGGGGCGCTTTAATAAATTGCCATTGCCGCAGATATCGCCACAAATCATGTCGTACTTTCTGTGAGGCGATCGCCGCCAATAAAATAATGTCGGTTAACGCTAATTCTTTAAGCACAAAGACTTTCTCGCTCAGGTTTGTCGCTGCCGCTAATTTTGGCAGAATATTTTCTTGGTGCTCAGCAAATTTTGCAAGGCGTTGAAGACTATCTTTGGGGAGTTGCAGGCGATCGCCGACTTCAACTCGTGCTGAAGTGGGTAAATGAATTAGCAAACTTTCCAAGCGTAATCGCCAGTGCTCAAGGGTTTTAGCAGGGTCATGGTAGCGTAACCATCGATCAACACAGCGTACTGACCACCAAACCTCATCGGTTAACTTTAGGTCTTTGTGAATACATTGCAAAGCACCCCAATCACTCAATAATTTAAGAGCGGGTTTCCAGTAATGGGCCGTGAGTAAATATTTCAGTTCTGCTCGCAGACGCGTCGTTAAGGCTGGGGCTTGGGGTTTTTCGTGGTGTAATCTTTCATAAATGCCAGAGGCGATCGCATAACGAATATAACTTTCTGTTTGAGATTCCAAAGTGAAATTCAAGCGGGTTGCGAACCTAACTGCTCGATAAATTCTTGTCGGATCTTCAATAAAACTATTGGCGTGGAGCACTCGAATCTCTCGTTTTTTAAGGTCCGTTAAGCCGCCAAAGAAATCTAATAAATCGCCAGCCCGCGGTTCTGTCAGACGCAAACATAGAGCATTCACTGTAAAATCGCGTCGATACAAATCCTGTCGAATGGAACTGGCTTCCACCTCAGGGTTTGCCGCTGGATAAGGATAAAATTCGGTGCGTGCCGTCGCAATATCCATCGCCAAGGAACCAAAGACTGGATCGTGACTCCAGAAAATTGCCGCTGTCTGAAACTCTCCATGCACCGAAACTCGTGCCGCTGGATAAAGCTCTTTAATGACATTGGCTAATTCCACACCAGCGCCCACATCCGCCGAAGCGTGGAAACCATCCACCACCAAATCCACATCTTGCAGCAATAATTCAGCTTCATGCTCAGCCAAGAGCAAATCCCGAACACCACCGCCAACTAGATACAAATGCCAACCGCGTTTCTCAGCGGCGATCGCCACAGATTGCAGTAACTCCCAAAGTGATGAATCAAGTTTTTCTTCTAATAGTTGCGTTAGAGATTTCGCAGTTTGATTTTGAGATAGCGGCAATAATTCGCGCCGTTGTTCCTGATGGTGTTGCCGTAAAATATCCGTTCGCGTCACAATCCCTAGCAGGCGATCGCCCTCAACAACTGGCAAACGACCCACATCAAAGCTCACCATCATTTTTTCGATTTCCCGCAAGGTAGCAGTAGAGGTAACCGTGCGGACATTGCGACTCATGTAGCCTTTCACTGGCGCATGGTGAAACCCGTGATGCAATGCCAGATCTAGATCCCGCCGAGAAATGACCCCCACCAGTTTGCCCATGTCATCCACCACGACCAAACCTGAATGACCATATCGAAACAACACCCGTTGAGCCTCTTCGATAGATGTTTCTGGCAAAATTGTCCGCACCGGAGAGGTCATCAAATCCCTAGCCGTCAGAGCTTCTGGAATCTGCTCAATAAATTCACCGTAAATATTTTCTAGTGCTTCATCTGGATCATTAATTCGCAAACTCAAAGAAGCTGCCTGATCATGACCACCGCCACCATAGGGTTCAAATAATTTATTTAAATTCGTCCCAGTAATCCGCGATCGCCCAATAATGACAAGTTTCCCTTCCGTTTGCGTTTGCTGATAAAAGTGCCCGACTAAAAGCCCATCGAGATCCGTCATCTGCATCATTCTCTCAACCAGATTCGATAATCCCGGCACAAAAGCAGGCGATCGCAACAATACTCTTCCGACTTGAAAGCCTTTAACAGTTTCCCGTTGCAATGAACTCAAAGCTTCCGCAAATAGCTCCTGAACTTGAGTCGAAAAACCGGGCGACCCGTACTCGGCAATAATTTTCACTAAAGCCCCCTGTCCCATCAACCAAGTTAGAGCCTGCGCATCCCGTACCGTCGTCTGGTCAAAAGTAAGGGAACCCGTGTCCACATGAATCCCTAAAGCCATGACTGTTGCCGTTACAACATCCAGCTCGATACCGCGTTTTTGGAGTTTTTCTGCAATTAAAGTCGTCGTCGAACCAACATCATCAATCTCCACATAAGTCGCCGGAATATCTCGTTCTTGATCGACATGATGGTCGTAAATTTCAATATGCTGAACCCTTTCTAGCTCAAGCCATTCTTGAGCTTTTCCCAGCCTTTGTCGCTGCTGATTGTCCACCACCATGATCGTCTGCAATTGCTCAGGATGGATGCTCCGCATTTCGATCAATGGAAATTCATCACGATATAAAGCCAGAAAACGTCGCACTCCCGGATGTGCTCCTCCGGTTAACACAACCCTTGCCCCCACTCGCAAGCAAGCCAAACCAACCGCTGCGCCCAGCGCGTCAAAATCCACAGTTTGGTGACACAAAATGACTTGCATGGAATTAGTTTAGTAACAAAATTTTTTTGATGACTTCAATATCACTGTGCCTTTAACCAAGTAATCACCTCATCCGCATTTGTATTAGGTGGAAATACTGGATAAAACACTTTAACGATCCTATTGCTTCTAGCGATGATTGTGACTCGTTTAAGCAAACATTTGTTTTCAACCTCAAAAGTAGGCAACTTTAGAGCTTGCGCTAATTCTAGATTTACATCACTCAGCAGCTCAAAAGGTAAATGTAAACGCTTCTTTGCTTCTGCTTGTTCGACTGTAGTTTGGGTACTAATACCGTAAACTTCTGCCTCTAATTCTTTCAAGTCTTGATAATGGTCTCGAAAAGAACAGGATTGTGGCGTACAACCTCGTGCACCCGGAATTTGATTCCATCCTTGAGGCAAAGCGACACCTGGTTTTCCAGTCATGGGATAGCAATACAAAACCAGATAGCCTTCGATGTTTGAAATATTAACCCACTCTCCTTGTGCTGAAAGCAAAGAAAGATTAGGTAAAGAGAAATCTAGTAAATGATTACAAGCACTATCATCTAAAGGCTTTGGTAAATCTTCAGGTAATTCAGTGAGACCACTCATAAAAACTCCACGTTAAAATATTTTCAACTTACTCCAAAACAAACAGTTGAGTGTTTTCAGGTCGCTAATCCAATACAAAAACAAAAAATGCGATCGCCATTATCGGCGATCGCATAATACTTTTTTACAGCAAAGACATTATTGAGATAGTTTTCAAAATTTAATCTTTAACGAAGTGACAAACTGCTAGGTGACTTAAACCTGTTTCTCCTACACATTAATCTCTATTACATATTCTTTAAAGGGCTCATCCCAATTCTCTTTTCTCGTCAAAAATTCTTGCTTGAAATCTGTAGGGGAGAGTAATTCTGCTACTTTTAATTTTGCAAGTTCGATGCATTTTTGAGTGTAATCGTTTGCTGGATCACCAATTATAACGACACTAAAATCCAAAACAAGATCGACTTCTTCAGAGGAGCAAACATCACTTATAACTGTGTCACAAATACTTGCAATTTCCGCTTTAGAACGCTCGAACTGATCAACTACAACCTCCCTTAGAGCTGTAATGTATATAGCTCCTGTACCTTGATTCAACTCAGACCGTTGATTTAATGCCTCTTCAATTTGCCTATTAATAGATGTGTAAATGCTGTGGACAGCAGATGTTTCAAGAGCTATAGAAAAAAGGTGATTTTTGTCAACAAAAACAGTGATGCCCATATTTAATATCTCCTGATTAATATTTTGTGTAGACAATGGCAAGTAGATTTCTTGAATGAATTTAGTTGCCACGGTTCATTATAGTGGCTATGAATATGTCCAGAGAAGCACTTATTTTTTTGTCATACAAATCTTTTACTCTCTAAAACTAGCCATTGCGATAAGTAAAAAAATTGATACTAATTACTTTAAATAAAATGCGATCACCCATTCTGTCGGGCGATCGCATCTTCGCATGATTCAAACTAAATCGACTTCACAAAAAAGCCGACAAAAGCTCTTTAGTAACGAGTTTGGTTAGGCTTATAAACGATGAAGCTTACAGTCTGACATTGCTTAATGTTGTCGAAACCAACAACACGGATGTAGCAGTCAGAGTACTCACTACGGCACT
>CAZXBK010000008.1:0-27685 GCA_964638765.1 uncultured Synechococcus sp.
GACGGTTTTGAAGTGGTTTCCCCCTTCATCAACGGTGTTAACAACGGCGCTGAAAGTATTGACAAAGACCTTCTCGCAAAAACTGATCTTTTGGTTACTGCGACTGGTAACTTCAATGTTTGTGATTCCAACATGCTGAAAGCCCTTAAGCCTAGTGCTGTGGTTTGTAACATTGGTCACTTCGACAACGAAATTGATACTGCTTTCATGCGTGAGCACTGGCAGTGGGAAGAGGTTAAGCCTCAAGTCCACAAGGTCTACCGTAGCGATGATCCTCAAGATTTCTTGATTCTTTTGGCGGAAGGTCGTTTGGTGAATCTCGGTAATGCGACTGGTCACCCCTCTCGTATCATGGATGGTTCTTTCGCAAACCAAGTGCTTGCCCAAATGTTCTTATTTGAGCGTAAGTTCGCTGACAAGAATCCTGACGATCGCGCTGTAACCGTTGAGGTTCTACCTAAGCACCTTGATGAGGAAGTAGCTCGTTACATGGTTGAAGGATTCGGTGGTGTTGTCACTCAGCTCACTCCTGCCCAAGCGGACTACATCCACGTATCTGTTGAAGGTCCCTTTAAGACTGATAGCTACAAGTACTAAAGTCGAAAAAAGGGCGTTTTTCGAAACGTCCTTACGCAAGTAATTTTTCTGAATAGAGAATGGAGCGGTTTTGTGGGGATGATTCTTTGCAGAGCCGTTTTTATTTAAGGAAGAAATGCTTTGATGACTTTGCCGGATAGGGAACGATTCCACCAAAGAGTGTTGGTTTGAGGACAGTGAAGATTGTCGTGATTGACCTGCCAAGTTTTATTGGAGTCAAACAGAATTAACGACTGAGAGTTTTCTGGGGCGATCGCCACACTTTTTTGACCTAAACATTTTTTAGGGTTTGTACTCAGGGCTTTCCATAGTTCAAGGGGCTGCCAATCTTGGGATACGACAAAATTTTGCCAGAGGATTGGTAGTGCAAGTTCTAAACCAATAACGCCGGACGGTGCTTCCCCAAAACTAACGGTTTTTTCTTCGTAGAGATAGGGTTGGTGGTCAATGGCGATCGCCTCAATGATTCCAGTTTTGACTGCTTCGATTAAGGCTTCTTGATCGCTGGGATTGCCGAGGGGTGGGTCAAATTTCAGGTTGGGATCGTAGGTGCTAAGGGCTTTGGTATTCCAGAGGAGATGCATCCAAGTCGTACTCGCAGTTATCGATAAACCGCGATTTTTTGCTTCGGCAATGAGTTCTACACCCCGCGCTGTTGAAATTCGCATCAGGTGAACCGGAGTTCGGAGTTCTGCAACTAATTCACAGATAGCGGCGATCGCCGTAGTTTCGACGGAGGCAAGTTCCTCAATCAGACCATAGGCAACACTGGCTTTGCCATAGCGGGCTGTACCACCATTTTGTAATGCAAGGTTTTTGGGGAAAAGGGTGATCGGCTGTTGGAGCGGACGTAAATATTCGAGGGTGCGTCGCAATAAAGTCCAGTTATTAATTGCCTTACCGTCGCTAAAACCGCAGATATTCGCCTGGGTGAGTTCACCTAATTCCGTTAAAGTTTCACCCTGAAGATTTTGTGTAATGGCTGCCCAAGGCTTAAAAATAGGTTTCGCGTCTGGCAATGCTGAAACTGATTGTTCAAAACTTTTTAGTTGTCCAAGATTATCTAAAGTCGGTTTTGTATCGGGCAAAATTCCAACCTGAGTAAATCCTCCGGCGATCGCCCCCTGTGCAAATTGCGCCAGAGTTTCGCGGGATTCATAACCCGTTTCGCTGCAGTGGCTATACAAATCCACCAATCCAGGCGCAAGAATCAGATCTTCGGCTTCGATTTCCTCAACGCCTTCTGGAATGTCCGAAAGTTGTGGGGCGATCGCCTGAAGTTTTCCCCCTTGAAACAGTACATCTTGAGGCTGATCAGAACCAATAACAGGGTCAAGGACTCGCACCTGACGCAACACAACATTTTTAAACGATTGGCTCACAATCCATTTCCCCTTTCTGCAAATCCGCTCATCATTCTACTGGCTAACCCGAGAGCTGCCTGCGTTTTTTGAGATTCAGCAATGATTTGGCATTTTTTGACGCACTGTGACTTGAACTGAAAGCTTTTTTACAAAAGGGTTGCAATTCTGAATCCCAAATTTATGATGAGTGGAAGACGTTTCAGGAGTCATAAAAAATTATGAGTGCATTGCGTGTCGGAATTGCCGGGCCAGTGGGGTCTGGAAAAACAGCACTATTGGATGCGCTTTGTAAGGCGATGCGGGATAAGTATCAAATTGCGGTGGTCACCAACGACATTTACACCAAGGAAGATGCGCAATTTTTGACCCGTTCTGGTGCATTACCCCCCGAAAGAATTATGGGTGTAGAAACGGGTGGTTGTCCTCATACTGCCATTCGTGAAGATGCCTCACTAAATTTGTCGGCGATCGCCCAGCTTGAAGAAGAATTTAATCCTCTCAAAATTTTGTTTGTGGAAAGTGGTGGCGATAATCTAGCGGCAACTTTTAGCCCAGAATTAGTTGACCTGACGATTTACGTCATCGACGTGGCTGCAGGCGATAAAATTCCTCGTAAAGGTGGTCCCGGCATCACAAAGTCAGATTTACTGGTGATTAATAAAATTGATTTGGCTCCGGCGGTAGGCGCAGATCTAGATGTCATGGATCGCGATGCCAAGAAAATGCGCGGCACAAAACCTTTTCTTTTTAGTAATTTAAAAACTCAGAAAGGACTTAGCGATATCATTAGTTTTGTCGAGAAACATATTGTGTAGAGCTCTCTCTCTTGCCCGATATTCTCTTTAAATTATTTCGATATATTCAGTTGTTAGCAGCGCTAATTTGAGTGATGTCCAATCATACGCCTACGTTAATAAATTTGACACAATTGCAACAGGACATAGCTTCTCTTCCTCCTGATGCCCAGCAGGTCATCTTTGATCTTGTTAATCTCTTAAAAACACAAAATACAACTTTAGAAAATTCTGTCAAAATTCAAGACTCCATGGCAGAATGGTCAGATTTTATAGGTTGTGGAGAAGCAGCATCGGATTTATCACGTAACTACAAAACTTACTTAGCTGAAGACCTTGAAACCAAATACTCTAATCATTGATAGTGGCTTTTTCTTAGCTCTTGCTAATGCCAATGACGACTCTCACGAAGTCGCTGTTAAATGTTTTCAAGAGTTTCAAAGTCGGCAATTCATTACAACATGGAGCGTGATTACAGAAACTTGTTATTTGCTCCAAAAACGAGTATCAAGAAATTCTCCTCAAACACTAATTCGGAAGATCTCAGCCGGAGTTGTCACAGTATTTGCCCTTGAACTCAAACACTGCGTGAGAATTGAGCAACTTATGAATAAATACCAAGATTTACCAATGGATTTAGCAGATGCATCTCTAGTAATTCTCGCTGAAGAGTTAGGGCATGGAGAGATATTATCTGTGGATTACCGTGACTTTAATACCTATCGCTGGAAAAATACCGAACCCTTTCAGAATTTGCTTATAAACTAAGGAGTTTTACTAATTAGAATTTCCAGTGTGCTTGGAGGGCGATTGCCGATGTTAGAGGAACAAAAACTTACAGAATCTGAGGCTCGGCAGCGAGCATGGGTGGAAATTGGTCATCAAGCTCTCGCCCACAATATTCGAGCGTTGAAAAGTTTACTGGCTCCTCAAACAGAATTATTAGCGGTGGTGAAAGCTAATGCTTACGGTCATGGGGTCATCGAAGTCACGAAAACTGTTTTAGAAAATGGCGCAACTTGGCTGGCGATCGCCACGCTTGGGGAAGGTATTGAAATTCGAGAAGCGGGGATTACTGCACCGATTTTAGTTTTAGGAGCGACAAATACCGCAGCAGAACTTGAGGCGATCGCCCACTGGGATTTACAGCCGACCCTCTGCACGTTGGAGCAGCAGCGGTTATTCCAATCAACAATGGCGAAGCTGGGTAAGAAGCTTTCTGTTCACCTTGAAATTGATACCGGAATGTCTCGGCTAGGGACGCGCTGGGAAGGGGCTGTTGAGTTTGTTGAAGCTGTCCACAATTCTGAAAACCTAGAAATCGCCAGCATTTATTCTCACTTTGCGACGGCGGATGAGGAGGATTTAACAATGACTCATCTGCAACATAAACGCTTTACAACAACCCTTACTGAAATTGAAAAGCGCGGTATTCCTTTGCCAAAACTACATCTCTGTAACTCTGCGGGAACGATGTTGGGTCAAGCGTTTCATTACGATATGGTGCGACCAGGCATCGCGATTTATGGTTGCTATCCAGCTCCTCACATGGAAAATTTCGTTGATCTCAAACCTGTGATGCAGGTGAAAGCGCGAATTACTCAAATTAAAACTTTGCCGCCAGATACGGGAGTCAGTTACGGACACCGTTTCGTTACTGCACAGGAAACTAAAATCGCAGTGGTCGGTATTGGGTATGCTGACGGGATTTCACGCTGTTTATCAAATAATTTAAAAGTTCTCGTAAATGATCAACTGGCTCCGCAACTTGGCTCGGTCACGATGGATCAAATTATGCTCGATGTTTCTCATATCGAAAATGTGCAGGCGGGAGATATTGTCACGCTCATTGGTGAAGACGGGGGCGATCGCCTAACGGTAGATCAGTGGGCAAACCAGTTGGGGACAATTTCCTACGAGATTTTGTGTGGCTTTAAACCTCGCTTGCCGCGCATTCATCTTTAGAGGAAGTGGCTTGATATTATTAGCTCATAAAAAATTTTTGGATTTGAGAACGTGAAAAAAAGTTTTGGATTGGGTCTGTTGGCGATCGCCGCCTGTGTTGGTTTTGCCCAAGAAATTAAAGCTGATGAAGTATGGCGCACCGAAGAATTTAACGCTGTTTATGTAGAAGACAAAGGTGACACAGCGATTTGGGAATATGGCGATGGCTTTGGCACAGTATTTCTCGATGGTCTAGCGGGCGAATACGAAGATCGCGGCACTTATTATGGCTACTGGGTACAGGCAACTTCTTCAAAAAAATGTGATACTTTTCGCGAAGGTGCAAACGGCCAACCGACCTACCATTGGGGAACAGTTAAAGTAGAATTTGTCGATCCCGATTTTCCTTCTCGCTGGAAATTAAGCCTTGGGATTTGTGATGGTGAACGCATGATCGACTTAAACGGCACACCCGTGATCGAGTAACCCTAATATTTCAACTGCAAAGACCATTTTTTGAGGTTGCCCGTATCACTGGGACTCAGGTCAAGCACCCATAAAGTCCATTCTCCTGTGATGTCTAAATTCAGCAATTGTTTGAGGCTGGGGGTGTTAATCGGTGTGTAGGTTTTATAGAGATAATCGCGGCTGCCGAGGCTCCGATTTTGTAGCAAGAAAACATTGCCATTGGGAGCACGTAAATGGACTTCCACATCACCAAGATATTGATGTTCAATTTCGACGGTAACCGCAATATCTCGAATACGTCCTTGCTCTGTAAACGCCACTAAACTTGTAATTCCTTCTTCCGTACCATCGGGAATTTCTAGCTCAAGATCGTTCGTTTGTTCTAAAACAAATTCGGGTTCTTCTACATCCACAAAACGATTGGCCGCTGCTTCTACCGCTTGGTGAGCGTTTATTTTGCCATAGCCAAACCAGCGGGAATGACCTAGCTCATCGTAGGTTCCTAGTTGTAAACCTAGTTGACTGTCTCGCGATTTATCGACAATTTTATCAGCCGTCTTTTCGAGGATATCCTTTACCTCAGCAGCCGAAAGCATGGGATTGACTGACAAGACTAAAGCGGCGGCTCCAGCAACTAAAGGACAAGCTGCAGACGTTCCTCCAAAATCCTGCGTAAAGTGCCCGTCACTGTAGCCCAGCTCTCCCATCAAATCTGTACTGAGAATGCCTGCTCCCACGAGATTTTCTTGAACCTCTGGCGCAGTGGAAAGATAACCATGTTCTGCAAACCACATCGCAGGGGGCGCATTATTACTCGGCGCACAAACCGAAATCTCCGAACCCCAGTTACTGTAAACCGCTTTCTGGTTGTGACTGGTACAAGCACTGACGGCGATCGCGTCGGGATGAGTCGCATAGCCATTAAGCCAAGCTGTGGGCCCGTAGAGCATTTTGTTATGCCAGCCCCGCTCGTAAATTGTGCCGTCTAGGGGTCGGTTCGCATTACCTGCTGCAAATACCACCACGCAACCTTTACCGTCTCGTCCCGCTGTAGCTGCGTAGTGAATGGCTGCATTTTGCCGAAGGGACAAAGGAAAGTGAATGGCTGCCGCATTCCAACTACAAGAAATAACATCGGCTCCTTTGTCGACAGCCCAGAGAAATAACGACTCAACGGAATCATCATCGAGATAGCCGGTTGTTTTTAGGGGCATTAGGGCGCAGTTTGGCGCAACTCCCACAATTCCTGTTCCTGTTTCCTCTGCAACGGCTAGACCAGCACAAGCTGTGCCATGACTTTCTTGGGAATGGTTGGGCATGGGCTGAAAATCATTGTCGCCAAAGTCGTAGGGCGCAACAATTTTGCCTTGTCCTTGAAAATCTGGATGATTGAGGTCAATGGCATCATCCATCACGGCCACCACAATAGAGCGATCGCCCTTTGTATATTCCCAAGCGCCGACGGCATCAATCCCTTGGGGTTGCTCTGGCTGATCTGGGTTGGGAGGCTGTAGATACCACTGATCCTTAAACAAAGGATCCGTCGGTAAGTCAATATTTAAGGATTCTTGGGGCAAAATCACATTAGCCTCAGCGATATCTATCCCCGGCAGAGATCTTAAATAGTTCGCTAACTTGATGGGATTTGCGTTCGTTTCCCTTGTCAATTCGTAAATGAATGTATTTTCTAGACCCAGCACTGGACGAATGAGTTCTAAATTGTGGCGATCGCCAAACCCTTGGTGCTCATGGGAAGATAAATTCCGAGCGAACTGTACTGTAATTTGATTCGTTAGATAAACAAAACTATCAATGGAATAGGCCAGCTGATAAACATGGCTCGCGAACAAGATTTTGTCACTTTGACGCGCCGAATCGAGAACATCTTCTAGATCTTCCGGAGGTACGATGACCTCCTGCATAAAAAAATCTTTGCCGATCAGAGGCAACGGACGATACATTAGACCCGGAACAATTTCGAGTAAGTCAACATCTTGATCTCGAAACGCAACGGTCAGACGATCATCTAGCTTGTGCAATAAAAGTTCTGCTTGTCCCCGTTGTAAAATAAGACCTTGTTGTGGCGTTACCTCTGGTGCTGCCATACCCTAAACCCTCTCTTTGACCATCCCTGCGTGGGATCGAGATGTACATTTAACCGTTACCCTATCAAATCATCGCTTGACGAGAATTATGAAAGCAACCAACATCCTTCGTTTGATCCCACTCGTTAGTTTGGCAATGGGGTGTTCTCTAGCAATTATGCCATCGACTTCGGCTCAGACCGAACCGACCCAACAAAACTTAAGTGAACTGCGTCCCCTCCAAACGGGCGACAGTATCCTAAGTATGGCTGGTGGCTCTTCCCTCATGGATGAGGCGATCGCCGCAATTTCCGATAAGGACTACGAAGTGGCTGTCGAGCGACTTAAAGAAGCACGCCAAATTTTTAATCAACTATCCAACTTTCACATCGATATTGCCAATAGCTTCCAGGGTATCGACAACGGTGTTTATGACGCAGAACGTCGCGCTGCTATCGAGGCAGGAGACATGCGCGACACTGCAACCTATCGTCTAGCTCTCGTCCACCGCGTCCAAGGCAAACCTGAACTATCAGTGCCTCTGCTTATTCAAGTGATTCGTTCCCAGAGTCCCGCGAGCGACCTCGGCTCTAAGTCCTACACACAACTCTACGAACTAGGATTTGTGAGTAGCGAATTCGAGCAACCTCAGTTCTAAAAAAAGCTAAATAGCTGGCGTTATTTCAAACGTAAAAAATACCTTCACGCCAAAATATAAAAGGGAAGAGATTTCAAATCCTTCCCTCTTTTTATGATCTGCTGTAATTATCTTGTTATGGCGATCGCCAACTGTTTTAAATATTTTTTGCCACGTCATAAAACCGAGAAAAAATCTACAGTCTGTTTCAGCTCAGGCATCGTATTTTTTGATTACAAACGACTATCAACCAAACATTATTTGAAAGATAATCGACCTCTCTCCAAAGCATATTCCAAATCTTGAAGGGCAGATAATAACGGCTTTGTCAGCGGCGTTTGCCATAGTAACTGTTCAATTTGCTGCTCTTCTTCCGGAGAAATGTGTCCCGAATCTAAAACCCTTTTAATTTTATCCAGCAGATCATTCATCTTCTCACTCCCTACTTATCCTAAATACACAAAATATTTGTGAGTGTTGAGTTCACAAATTTGGTAGAAAGCTGCCTTACACTCAGTCATCAATATTGTAAGCAGGCCGAGTGAAACAACTTGTCAGAACTATGGCTTTCGCAACCTTTCTTCATTAATGGCTACACTTCTCTATGTTTGTAAACCTGACAAGTCAGCGTATATCTTGAGTAGAAATACAGAGACTAAGACCTATGTATAACTTGATTTTCTATAGCAAGCCGGGTTGTCACCTTTGCGAAGGGTTACACGAGAAGCTGATGCAAATTCAAGACATGCCTTTACAAATAGAAGTTCGTGACATTACAACCAACACCGATTGGTTTGAAAAATACCAATATGAAATACCTGTTCTTGCTATCAAGAAGAATGATACTGAAGTAGTTCTCCCACGATTTTCGCCACGCACATCTACCGAAAAAATTGCTCAGAAGCTAATGAAATATATAAAGTCCGAATAAACTCTAAAAAAGTCAATATTCCCCTTGGGAAAAGCGACCTACAGAAAGACGTAAGTTTTGAAAACAAAAGTCATGCATCAAGAACTTACGTCTCCCTTGATTCTTTGAAAATAGTCCGAATTGTCTTTTTCTTCAGTTATGATGCGTTCTTGTCGTTAACAGTGACATGGGGCGTAACAAGAGGTGGAATCGCAAACGCATTTGGTATCTTTGCGAGCTGACTGTGATACCAGACTTTGGGTCCCCACCGACCAGGTTGCTCAATGTAAAAACTGTCTAATGAGAAATTCACAGAATCGACATCTTCCCATGCCAGGGTCTTTTTGGGTTGTGCGAAACCTTCTGCTGTGATTGTCAGGCCATTAAACTGTACAGCTTCTCCCTTGGCTAACATCGCCTCGTACTGTGGAACTTTGCGTTCGAAAATAATCTTTTGATTAAGTTGTTCAATAAGATGGCCGAAGTTTTCAATATCTCCTCCTGCGTGCTTGAATTTTATGGCTGAGCCTTCTTCTGTAACTAAGTCACCTGAAATTTTATAAAACGTCTTGGTTAAAGTGAGTGGACCTTGTGTCGAGCGACTAGTGATTTTTTTGAATTGGAGCCAAAAATCTTTAACTTCATCCCAGCGAACAATGCTTGTCTGCTTGTAAGTTTTGTGGACAAAGCCGTGTTCGTGAACAAAAAAACGGAGCTTCTTATCATGCTTCGCTTTTTGGAAGAGTAAGAATCCTCCACCGAGGAACGGCAGTGAAAGACCTATACAAATCGGTAACTGCATCCATTGATTGTTCATGATGCCGTAGGCAAAGCTTAAGCCGATAATCGTAACGCCAGCCGTCGCAAGCAAAACAACAAGATACTGCATAGCGTCGTGATAATCCTTGGGATAGGTGTATTCATTTAAGACATCGCCTAAATCACTAAGTTTTTGATCAAGGCTGGGTGACAAATTGGTCATGGCTTCAATTTGTGAAAGTTATCAACAGAGGTATCGCCTGGGTCATGTTTCTTTGACGCCAATACTACGATGGTTAACACTATGTCTGTCAGAAACGAAAATTGCAGCTTTCTTTCGGGAGAGATTTTTTAAGAAATCTAGTAGTAAGAGCTAAAGGGCTAATGATTCGTTGAGTTAATTGTTGTGCTTTTTGATTCCGTGGGAACTGAGCACCATTGTGGGGAATACGAATAAGACGAACTTCTCGATTCTGATGCTCCACTATTTCAAAATTTCTCTGAATTTTTCTGAATTACCAAGGGTGTGTGCGCAAGAAAAAGACGAACAGCACTTTGGTATCAACTCTTTAGAGAAATAACTGCTTTTACATCAACTATATTGTGACTTTTGTCGGGTGTAAGTTGTTTGGGGTTGGATTTTTTCTGATGATGGCGATCGCCGAAAGCCTAGAAAATCAGGAACTCTGAGCTGTTGCGAAACAATAACTTTTGCAACGGTCTTGTGTAAAAAAACTTAATAGCAAATCATCAAGAAAACCGTTAATCTACGAACCAAGCACTTTTAGGCTTGTTTACTTTTTTTAACAAACTTTTACTGTTATTCGTCCTACTAAACAGACTAGGTATTTATTTCTATGGTCGCTAACTTAGCAACAATGTTACGAGAGGGAACTAAGACGTCCCACACAATGGCAGAGAACGTTGGCTTCGTAAAATGCTTCCTTAAAGGTGTGGTGGAGAAAAAGTCCTACCGGAAGTTAGTGACGGATCTCTACTTTGTTTACTCTGCAATGGAAGAGGAGATGGAGCGTCTCAAGGATCATCCCGTCGTCTCCCAGATCTATTTCCCTGAGCTAAATCGTAAGGAAAGTCTTGAAACAGATTTGCGCTTTTATTATGGTGCAAATTGGCAGTCTCAGATCAAGATTACTCCCTCTGGTCAAGCCTACGTCGATCGCATTCACCAAGTGGCAAACGAAGCGCCTGAACTCCTTGTGAGTCATTCCTACACTCGTTATCTTGGTGATCTTTCTGGTGGTCAAATCCTCAAGAAAATTGCTCAAAACGCGATGAACCTCGACGGCGACGGCACAGCGTTCTATGAGTTTGACACTATTGACGATGAGAAAGCGTTTAAGGATAAGTACCGCGCTGCGATGAATGGTCTTGATGTCGAGCAGGAAATGGCAGACCGCATCGTTGATGAGGCAAATGATGCTTTTGGCATGAACATGAAAATGTTCCAAGAGCTAGAGGGTAACCTCGTGAAGGCGATCGGCACTATGCTCTTTAACACTTTGACGCGCCGTCGTGCTAAGGGTAGCACTGAGATGTCTGCTGCGAACTAAGTTTTGAGTTTCGTCTAAAACCTCAAATCGTTATGTACCTCGATTTCTACTAGGGATCGAGGGCTTTTTTTGTCTATGGTTACTACTGGGAAGGGCTAGGGCGAAATGTCTGCTGCGGAAATACCATCACTTTGAAAACCGAAATACCAGAGGGCGATCGCCGCTTCTGATTGGGTGACCTGTTTAGTCGGTTGAAATAAAGTTGTGTAGCCAAAGACGCGACGGGTATTGGCTTGGTCGCCATTCTGAAAATCGACGTAGAGGGCTTGGATGGCACGGGAATCAATTTCTGTAGCATCTTGAAAACCCCACGTTTCTGCAATTTGCTCAAGGGTTGTTTGAGGCAGAGCTTGACGGCGATCAAGGGGGACTTTCCAAGTAATTAAAGTTTCGCGAGTCAGGGAAGCATCGGGGCGAAAAGTCGTAGGATTTGTGGCGTTGGTCAGTTTTGACGGGATAATGCCAGCTTCGGCAAGTCCTTGAATCACACCGAAATCTGGGTCGCTACTGGGTATATCTTGAAAAACTGGATTGCTGGTGCTGTTAGCGGCGCGAATCTGTTGGTTGGGGCGATCGCCGTAAATAGCGTTATGGGCTTGAAATAGCCAGCGGGCAAACTGACGACGACTAATAATTTGCTCCCCTTGAAAATCAGCACGCTCAAAAACACCGAGGGCAATGAGGTCTTGTACCTGCTCTGATGGTTGTTGGGAAGAGTTGGTTGGCGTTGGTTCTGGAGTGGGGGGATTTTCTGGGGGACTGTCCGGATTTTCGCTACTGTCGGGCGACTCAGCAGAGTTTAGCTGTGGCTGTACATCAAGAATTTGATAGCTCAAAACAAAGGTTGTGCCAACAACCGCTTGCTCAGAATCTTCGGCAGCAGGAGCAGAATCCGTCGGAATGGCAATGCTCAGCTCAATATTATTTTTAGTCGCAACTAGTTGTTGAAAATCCAGTTCCGCTGGCTCAGTGTCGACAATATTCCAATTTTCAGCGGCTAAGGTATCCCGATAAAAGGTTTCTAACTGCTCGACATTATCGGCGATCGCCCAAACAGTTGAATTGTCTTGGGTTTGAATTAAAGTCGCGTCGGGGTATAGGGGAATCTCAGCGGGAAAGCCTTCGGGCAAATTTGCATTGGCATTATCGCCGCCTAGAACCGTTGGCTGCTGGGATAAACTAGGATCCGGTGCAAAACTGTCCTCAAGGGAACCCGATTGACCACAACCCCACAGGGCGATCGCCACCAAGCAAATACTCCATTTCCGCCAAAAGTACAGCAAACTAAATGCCCCCAAAGCTAACCGTTTGCCATAGTAGCGTATTGGCTTTTAGGTTTGATGACTAGACGCAGCAGTCGGGTAGACGCTAATTTCGCCTAGGCTCCCGCGCTTGTTTCGTCATCGGGTGGTGTGATGAGACGGCTGGGAGTCGTAAAAGCTGTTGAAGGATTTTCCTCTGGGGTCGCAGTTGCACTCGCCTCTTGGTCTTGGAAAGAGTCAATTAACGACTCGATATCCTCGAGGATTTGTGACGAACCTGTTTCTGCCGAATTGTCGTTAAGGAACATCTTAATTTGACCGAGTAGCTCGCCCAGTTTTCCTTCATTGAGGAAGGTATTAATTAGGGAAATACCACTAGTTGAGAGAAGCAGCTTATTAATATCTTCGATCCCAGAGCCACCATCACCATTGCCACCGCCACCGGGAAATGCAAAAACTTTGGCATCTCCAAGAACACCGGGCTGGGGAGCTAGGGACAACATAATATCTGGCAGTTGATCGGCGATCATCGGCAACAAAATCTTGATGAGTTCCGCAGTACGGTTGGCATTACTGAGGGAATTTTCCGCTTCGATTAATGCCTGTTTACCTTGGGCTTCAGCGAGGGCTTTATAACGGTTCGCCTCGGCTAAGGTACGAATTGATTCTGCTTCATACTCCGCAGCTTGGCGAGCAATTTCGGCTTGGCGGCGGCGGCGGAAGACATCGATTTCCACCACGTTTTGGTCGGCAATGCGTTTTTGATCTGCATCTTTTTCTGCATCGATAATTGCTAGACGCTGTTCCCTTTCAGCTTGTTCAACAGCCTGGGCTGTAGATACAGCCTCTTCCGCTTGGGTACGCTCTGCCTCTGCGGCTAAACGTTCTTTCTCTTTATTTGCGATGGCGATCGCCGCCTCTTCTTTAGCGATTTGGGATTCCTGTTGGGCTTCGGCAACGGCAACCTGAGCTTTTAGTTGGGACGCATTAATGGTTTTTTGACGGTTAATTTCTGCAATCTCTGCCTGCTGCTGCTGTTGAGTTCGCGCAACTTTGAGAGCTTTATTTTGTTCCTCTAGCTCAATGTCCGCCGCAATTTGGCTTTGTTGAATTTCTAGTTTTTGTTGAATTTTTTCCTCTTCAACGGCCTTTTCTTGAAGGATTTTGTTCCGCTCAATTTTGGCTAACTCTTGATCCTGAGCCGCCTGAATTTCTTGAGCCTGCTGCGCCTTAAGGAATTCGATTTCTTTGGCTTGATCAAGTTTTGCTTCCTCTTTTGACTTCGCCAGTTTTAAAGATTTTTGTTCTGCTGAAAGTTCTTGCTCCTCAATCTCAACCTTTGTACTCAGTTCTAGCTCCCGCTTTTCTTTTTGAATGCTGAGCTCAACTTCTAACTTCTGTTTAATGGATTTTTGAATCGTTTCAGTGCGTAGTCGTACCCCTTGGGCATCGAAGAAATTATTTTCATCGTAGGTATCGCTCTCTTCAATTTCCGAGATGGCAATATTATTGAGGGTTAAACCAACCTTCTTAAGATCCTGCTGAATTAGGTTTAAAACTTCGTCGGCGAAACCTAATTTATCCGAGTCAATTTCAGCAATACTTTTACGTTTTGCGGCTGCTCGAATCGCATCATCAGCACGTTTTTCGAGAGCATCTTTAATATCTTCTTCCGAAATTCTGCCTTGTTTGGACAGTCTTGCCGCCGACACTAAAACATCTTCTTCTTTGGCATTGATGCAGACATAAAAGGTCACGCGCATATTTGCCCGGAGATAATCCTGAGTGCGCACCGCAAGATTTCCAGTCCGTTCAACATCGATGGAAATTTCCCGTAAAGGCACACGAGTCAACTCGTGGAAGCCGGGCAGCACAATACAACCGCCGTTAAGAATTACAGTTTTCTTTTTGCGAATGACACCGCCCGTCCGCACAAAGGCTTCGTTGTTGGGGGTGATGACATAGACGCGGGTGTACGACCACACCGCGATCAGAAATAGCACAATCAGGCTAACGATAATGCCCGGAAAGATGACCGCACCGCCGAGGGGAAGTTGCGCCATAGAAGTCGTGGTCGGAACTTCGGTAAAGCTTGTGGCGATCGCCGTTTCCCTTGTTTCAGACTGCTGGTTAAAGAAGTTACTCTCTTGAATGTCCTGTAGCTCGGGGTCGGTTAGCTCAGGCAATGCTTGGAGAAACGTTAGCCAAAACTTCATGCTAGATATCCTTGGTGTGCGGTCATAATTTCATTTTGCATTCATCTGTCTGTTCCTCACAGAGCCGCGCAATAATATTTACAACCTCGCTCTATGCTGCACGATCTTTCGGCGATTAACCCAGTGTGATTCGTAGCGAAATCAGGGGATAGCTACACTAGATGACCCACAGCTATGTACAATGGTTTGGTTATGCGCTAGATATCAGAGCGTCTAAGTTTTCTAGAATTTCGAGAGAGGAAAAGTCAGTTTTATGAACGTCGGCGATCGCATCCGTGTCACTACATCGGTAATTGTTTACAACCATCCCCAGCACCGCAAACAGGCCTTCGATCTAAAGGGTCTAGAAGGGGAAATCGAAGCGATCATCGGTCGCCCTATCACCGCGACATTACCTATTAAAGTGCGGTTTGAGAAAAAGTACGCTGCTCACCTCAAGGAAGAAGAGATCGAAGTCATCTAACTTTTTTATTTGTTGACTGTCTTGTTGCTCCAGCTTAATTACTCTCTGTTGTTGACACCGAAAATACTTCGGTGTTTTTTACATTGCAGAGGTTAACCGTTCAAGTGGCGATCGCCACCCAATAATCTTTTTAGTAAAGTCATTTCGAATAAATTTTAGAGGGTTCTTTTGTCCTTCCTTGGGGAAAGTGCCCAGAGGGTGGCAGGGGTTGCGACAAGCTATGCAAATTATGTAAAGCCCACTTCTGTCGCTTCAAAAAAGAGAAACCCTCAGTTTTTAATTGAAAAGACCATAACTCAAACCTAACTCCAATCCCCCTGAAGAATAAAGGCAGCCCAATAAAAAGGATGTTGCCATTCCGTCTCGGTGCGCATTTCTCGTTGGGTTTGTTGGAGGGCGGCGGCGGGGGTGAGATTTTCTTGGAGGAGTAAACGATAGAAGCGAGTCATAAACTCAGCAGTAGCGGCATCATCTACCTGCCACAAACTCACAACGATGCGCGGCACACCTGCATACATAAAGCCACGACTAAGACCAACTAACCCTTCACCTCGCACCTGTTCGCCCAGTCCAGTTTGACAGGCGCTGAGCACCACCAAATCTGCATTGAGCTTGAGGTTAAACACTTCACTAAGTCGTAAAAAGCCATTTTGAGGTTCGGCATTTTCATCAACGAGGGAGAAAACAATACCCGACAATTCTGGATCGACCGTATTTAAAAAGCCGTGGGTTGCCACATGAATGAGGTCATAATCTTGGAGGCGATCGCCGGTCATGAGGTCTTTATTCGCTTCAAAGCTCAGGGCATTAAACGTTGATTGGGATTCTTGGTCAAAAATATCAAGGATGCTTTGGGCTTCAGTGCGTGTGCCGAGGAGACGATCCCAATTCACATCATCAAAGCCTTTCGCAGAACGTTTTAAAGCGAGATTGTCCAAGTTATTGGCAGCTAAAAAAGCAGGCTCAGGATTTGTAAGCTGGTTTTCGCAACTGTCCGAGTCGCTATCTAAACGGCAATCTGCTTCGTTAAACACTGGATCTGCAATCACCGCCAAGGACGCATCCGGCTGAATCGCTTCAATTTCTTTCGCCCTTAAACTTTCTAAGGTCGACGCAGAAGGAACATTGACAATCTCGTGGCGATCGCCGATGGGATTATATTCCTGTCCACTGAGGCTGAGCACACTGAAGGGAATAAAGTGTAAATCCTCGTCTGCCACAATCACTAAACGTTTTTTATCTAGCTCATCAATGGCGGGACTTAGAACAAGCTCACTTAACTCGGCGATCGCCTTGAGTCGCAGTTGGGTTTGGCGGCGCTCAAGGTTGGGTGGTAAATCAACACGTACCGAGGTGATGCTTTGGCGAACCTGTTCAATGGCAGTTTGCAATGTCTCAAGATCTGCCAGCTCGTAGCTCACAAAATCATCTTTACTAATCGCCCAAAGATAGCTTTTCTCTCGGTGGAGGGAGTATTGCAGCAATACCGTATCTTCATCCAAAATTTCCTGCTGTAGGGTTGCCACAGAGATCGGCTCTGGATATTTGAGGTTGGCGTATTGGGGGCTAGAACGGCGAATCTCGTCTTGTAATTTTTTATAAATAGCGGTGGTGAGGGCTAGATTTTTGTCGGCTTCTTCAATTTCAGCTTCAGTACTATCTGGATCGCTGAGCACTAAAACCCTTGCTTGTTCCACTTGGTCAAGGAGTTCTAATTGTTCCCTCTCTTTGGCGAGTAGTGCCGGATCAACACCCTCACGAATGTCTGCATCTGCTTCCGCTAAAAGGTCAAGCAGCGTCCGGGCGCGGGATTGTTCGCTAGCAAGAAACGCCTTTTGGGCATAGCCTGCACCGGGATTTTTGGCTTCTTCTGCCATCAGCAGTTCAATGTACAGCTCGTAATAAAACTGCACCGTTGCAAAGTAGGATTGGCGCAATTCTGGACTCGCCACTTTCACCCGCAAATCTTCGACAATTTCAATGGCCGATTCGATGGCGGTAATAGCGGCTTCCTCGTTATCCCGCTTCTGTTCTAGGCCGGCGATATTGTAAAAAGTCAGTGCTTGCCCAGCGCGATCGCCGATCGCCTGAGACAAACTGAGAGAATCCTCAAAATAACTTAGGGCTTGGTCAAAATCTCCTTGGTCATCGTAAATTAAACCAAGGTTATTTAGGGAGGTGGCTTCTCCAGAGCGATCGCCAGTTTCACGGGTAATGGGTAACGCCTGCTCGTAATATTCCAAGGCCCGTTCAGGACGATTAACATTGGCGAAAACCAAACCTAAATTATTTAGGGTCGTTGCTTCCCCGCCGCGATCGCCGATCGCTTCTAGTAGCGGCAATGCTTCGAGGTAATATTCCACCGCCTTTTCGTACTCGCCCCAGTCGCCGTAAATTACACCGATATTGCTTAGGGTGCGCGCTTCCCCAAGGCGATCGCCCACATTCCGAGATAGGGGTACAGACGCTTCGTAATATTCGAGGGCACGCTGATCTTCACCGAGATTATCGTAGATAATGCCGATATTGTTTAACGCTGTGGCTTTACCGCCGTCGTCATCGATCTCCTCAAAAATGGCTAACGCCTGATCGTAATGATCTAGAGCCTGCTGGCGTTCCCCTAAAACATCATAGATACTGCCGACATTGCTGAGAGTGCGCGCTTCTCCCCGTCGATTACCCACTTCCCGCAGCACTGGTAAAGACTCTTCGTAATATTTCAGTGCCTGTTCCTGCTCACCCAATGCGCCATACACTGCGCCAATATTATTCAGCATGGAGCCTTCCCACTGGCGATCGCCCACTTCCCGCATGAGTGCCAAAGACTGCTGATAAAGCTCTAGCGCCTTTTGCTTATTGCCCGTTGTCGAATAAGCGTGACCTAGATTATTGGTGACTAATGCCTCGCCGTAGCGATCGCCCAAAGCTCGATGTAGAGCCAATGATTCTTCGTAACGCTCGAAAGCGACCTCTTTGTCGCCGAGGGTATCCGCCACAAACCCTAAACTGCTCAGCACACTAGCTTCTTGTTCTGGATTGTCCACCTCACGATAAAGCGCCAACGCCTCTAGCCATTTTTCCTCCGCCTGCCGCAGGGCGATCGCCGACCCTTCTTGGTAAAACTCATTGGCTTCACGGGAGAGACGATTGGCGTCGAGATTCGTATTTTCCAGTTCCGAAGCTTCCCGCACCGTGAGGAAGTAAGTCCCCAATTTTTCTGGTTCGTGGCTCGTCGGCACAACATGGATCAGACCGCCGCCGGGATTCTCTAAAATTAGGCCAGAGTGTGTCCCTTGAAAATCATCATTTTCAGCGATTTTGTTCCACTCTTGATCAAAAACAAATAGATGACTGTCAAAATCGTCACTGCCCAGCAAAATCACCAAATTTTGGTTGGCTTCGGTGACGACCTCAAAAAAATCTAGGTAACGGCCATTTTCTAATTGCTCGTCGTCTGCGGTAAGTGCCCCTTCCTCATTTAAAATAAATTCCCGTTCTGTCTCTGCCAGCACAGGTATCGCTAGCCATAAACTAGCGGCAAAACTCAAGGCTGCGAGGAATTTAGAAGCAACAGCAAAAAAGGAAGAGCGCATCAACATAGCCAATGTAAAACTCGGAATAGTTCCGATCCTAAGAAGTTTGAAACGGGAAATGGCGACCCTGTACCAAAACTTATATCAATCTTTTATCGTTGTTCTCAAGCGTATTGTTAGAGGTAATCGGACAAATGTCACCCACACAAAATTCTGCTGAACCGACCGTCTGGCATTACAAACCTTGGTGGTGCCAGCCTTGGTCTATTCTCCTCACTGGTTGTGGGGCGATCGCCGGAAGTTGGCTATTGTTTCATCGCTATTGGGTAACGGGTCTTGTTGGCCTGCCGCTTACCGCGTGGATGGTCTTTTTCGTTGGGTTATATCCCAAAATTGCTAAGGAATCTGGCCTGCTAGAAGAAATGAAAAAGTATAAGCAGACGTCTACGTGATCTCAATGAAATTGCTGATAACGTGCTGCAAATAGCACATTCGTAAGTGATCTCGACCGAAATAACCCGTGATTTGGCGGTGTTGACTCGGCGCACTTTTCCTCTAAATTAAGGTGTAATTTCTGATCACTACTCTGGAAACCAGTCACAGCTCATGGACTACAAGACTGCTTATCAATATCTTTCCTCCCAAAGTTCACTGAGCGATCGCCGATCTTTTTTAGCTCTTCTCGAACAGCAAAAGGCACCAATTCCCGGTCAAGTCACTAATATTTTGCTCACTCTCAAAACCATTTACCAGCACGTGAAAGGTCTTGATTCTATTGATCGTGGCCTTGCTTACATGCTGTTTCGGCTAGCCTACGATAGTCGCCAATACTACGAAGCTGGTAAACAGCAAGACGTAAATTGGCCACCATTACTAAACGAAGATCTAAGCCGTATTGCTCAGGGAGTCAATAACATTTTGTCGAACCAATGGCTTGATACCTAAGAACGATTGCGGTAACGCCGAAGCTCTAAGCTAAAATAACTAAAACACGAAATTTTTGTTTAAAAAGTACCGTTATGCCACCCATCGATTTACCCTTAGAGACTCTACTGGTTGCCGTTTTATATCTGGGTTTGAGCGTAACCTACCTTCTCGTTTTACCCGCAGGCCTGTACTACTACATCAACAAGCGCTCCCTCATAGCTGGTTCTATTGAGAGACTGTTTATGTATTTTTTGATGTTTTTCCTGTTCCCCGGCATGTTGCTGCTTAGCCCATTCCTCAACCTACGTCCCCGCCGTCGCGACGTTTAGAGGTTTTTAGAAAAATTTGATTTTAGTTTTGTGATTAGTAGGTTGCCCTAACTATGCGACGCATTGATGTATTTGCCATTTGCTTTGGAATTTTTGTCGCAGGTGGACTGTTTTATGGCCTGTTTAAAGTAGCAGGTCTTGATGGCCTTGATGCTGGCATTTGGTCCCAGGCGGCCCTTGTCCTTGTCGTGGTGGCGTGGGTCAGTACTTACTTGTTTCGAGTCGGCACAAGAACCATGACTTTTCACAAGCAGCGTGAAGAATACGAAGAGGCTGCTCTGCAACGCCGTCTGGATGACATGAGCCCAGAAGAGCTGGAAAAACTCACCACCGAACTGGCCGAAGAGCAAACTCAAGGAAAATAATGGCGGCGATCGCGCGATTTGGGAGCTAGGGACGTACAATATCCCCTTGTGTAACCATTTCGCTAAAACTATGACCTCCGTTTCCGAACATTTTGAAACCCTACGCAAAGCTGGAAAATGTGCCCTCATTCCCTTCATTACAGCGGGCGATCCAGACTTGGAAACAACTGAAAAAGCAATCAAAGTTTTAGACGAAGCTGGCGCAGATTTTATTGAGCTAGGTGTGCCCTACTCGGATCCCCTCGCTGATGGCCCGACAATTCAGGCGGCGGCAACCCGTGCCCTTAGCCGTGGCGTTACCCTCGAAAATGTGTTGGATATCGTTAAGCGCGTTAGCCCAACCATCACAGCTCCCATCATTCTTTTTACCTACTACAACCCTATTTTTTATCGTGGTGTTGATGCGTTTATGGCGCAGGTTGCAGCGGCTGGCGTGAAGGGTCTTGTCGTCCCTGATTTACCCCTCGAAGAATCCGATGCTGTTCTTGCTTCTGCCACGGCTCACAGTCTGGAGTTAACGCTGTTGGTTGCGCCCACCAGTCCTAATGAACGGATTGAGGCGATCGCCAAAGCCTCTCAAGGATTTATTTATCTCGTGAGTGTGACGGGTGTAACGGGTGCAAGAACTTCTGTTGCTAGTCGTGTGGAAGAACTGTTACCGAAGCTCCGCGCTGTAACGGATAAGCCTGTCGGCGTGGGTTTTGGTGTTTCTGATCCTGAGCAAGCAAAACTCCTCAAGGATTGGGGTTCTGATGGCGTGATTGTTGGTAGTGCAATTGTGAAACGTTTGGCTTCTGGTTCTCCTGAAGAAGGTCTGCAAGCCGTCAAAGAATTCTGTGAATCTCTAAAACAGGCGATCGCCTAAGCATTTCTGAAAACTAAATAATCCTGATTATGAGGAAGTTGCAAACGTTATCCTAGAACGAATAGCTTCCTCATTTTTGGTGATGGCTCAACTAGAAACGGCTTCCAGCACAACAGCTTACGACAAGGATTATCAACTCTGGCTCCAAGAGACTGTAGAGAAATTACGCTTGGGCAACTATGACGCCGTTGATTGGGAAAATTTAATCGACGAAATTGAATCTATGGGGAAACGCGATCGCCACCGTTTAAAAAGTAATTTGATTATTTTGTTGATGCACCTTTTGAAATGGGACTATCAGCAAGAAAAACGATCAGGTAGTTGGGAATCAACAATCATCGAACATCGCCGTCGAATTATTGACGATTTGGCGGATTCACCGAGCCTAAAGCCTTATCTCCTTACCATTCTTGGTTCTGCGTATGAAACTGCTCGTAAACGTGCCAAAGCAGAAACTGGTTTATCTCTGGAAAAGTTCCCCGTAGATTGTCCCTACAGTATCGAATTTCTGTTAGACGCGGAGTGATGGAAGTCGGCGATCGCCATTCTGAACACCACAGAAACTATCAACAGTAAAATGGAGAGCAAAGCATTGCGGTAACTCTATGCTGACGAAACAACGGGCGGATCGGGTCTTACTTCACAACATCAGTTGGCAGCAGTTTGAAAATATTTTGGTTGAGCTTGGTGAAACCCGTGGTAGCCGAGTGGCTTATTGTGACGGAACGTTAGAAATTACGGCGCCTCTCGCTGAAAATGAATATTACAAAGAGGTGATTAGTGAAGCGATTCAAGAATATGCTTACACTGCACAAATCGATTATGAAAGTCTAGGTTCAACAACATGGCGGAAGCAATTAAAAATGGCTGGTTTAGAGCCGGATAATTGTTTTTATTTTCAGAATGAACCGTTAATTCGTGGGCAGCTGGAATACGACCTCAGCCAAGATCCACCACCAGATTTAGCTTTAGAAATTGATTTGACGAGTAAATCTTTGGGACGTTTCCCTATTTATACGCGGTTGGGTGTGCCAGAAATTTGGAGTTATGAGGATGGAAAAATCACAATCTATCTTTTAGAAAATAACAAGTATCAATTATCAGAAAAGAGTTTAGCTTTATCACAAATTTCTGTAGATGAAATGATGAAATTAATTGAAGAAAATCGCCCCTTAGGTCGTCGGGCTATTCGTAAAGCTGTCCGTAATTGGGCAAAAAATTTTGATGGAAATTCAGTATTATTCTGAGATGAATATACTTTCAATTGAATTAACTACAAATCCTCCATCCTCCATCCTACATTCTACACATTTCGATGCGAGAAAAAAGGGACCGTAACCGAGTATCGTAAAGCCCGTAATCTACACGACTCATATTCCTCGGTAGATGCCCGAATGCGCCTCTAGTCGAGAATTCTAACTTCTCCGAACTTACCCAGCAGTTATCCATATACCATCGTACTTCCATCGCAAATTTTTTGTAAACCTCGTAATCAAACTCTCCTGAAACGCCCCCCAAATCAATCCATATTTGCTTTTGTACAGAAAAACCAAATTTGCCATTACTATACTTTTGCCATAGCTCATCTATGGTTTTCAGATCCTCGCAAGGAAAAGATTGAATCTCATCAATATTCAGTAATTGATTTTCCTTTTTCCCAAATACTTCTAACATTACCCGCTCTGTTTCTTGATTTGCATCTTTGAAGTTTTGTGCTTTGAGATAACTATCTAGCTGCTGATATCTTGTCTGAATAATACACTTAGGCCGATCAGTTTTTGTTTGGCTCAGTGCTGATGGTTCTTCAACTTTTTCTGAATTGACTCTTTCCGAAATAGTTGAAAAATTAGTATTTTTCTCGTCGATATAGCTGAATATCTCTTCAAATCGATCTATGAAGGTGGTTGATTCATCAAAGCTTGTAAATATTTCTTCGAATTCGTCTGACTTGTAGGATTCTACTGTTTGTTCTATTGGTTGGGATGACATAGAGAAATTTTGTCCGTCAGCGATATTTCCCCATGCACCTTCGTCGTCATTTTTCTCCTGAAGATTCAGTTTTGACTCAAGTTGTTCAGGTGGTGAAGGTGCACTTTTTGCTTTGGTATTCGGTTTGATCACTGACTCTACTGGTTTAGGCGCGATACGAAAAGTCGGAAACCGTTGAATTGCTTCGATGGCATCCATATCCGTCCCCCTTGCTGCCACATTAACTCTCATCCAAAGCTGCCTTGCTGCTTTCCACTGCTGTTTTGTTTCCGCTAACAAAGCATCACATTTCAGTACCGTAATATCCTGAGCCGTTGCGGTATCTGGCAAGAGAATCAAATGATATTTGGAGGCGGGTTCCACTACTGGGTAGGGAGTTTGCTTTGGTTTCCCATATTCCCAATTAATTTCACTCACCCGATGTTTAATCCGCTTTGAAAGCCGTTCTACCGTCGCACAATTTCCTTCCCCTTGAATTCGTAATGACTCCAATAGCGCATAGGTAATGCCCCTTGCTTTAAATCCTCAATCTCATAGGACCTTTCTGCTGGGCTACAGGACGAAAATGTGATCACCCCCTGCTGCTTTTCATCACCAATGCCCATATCCTTGGAACTCTGCTCACTCCGGCAGGCATCCAACAGCAAAATCACATTGTCCGCGCCACTCCGCCGCAACCGTTCCGACACATAGCTAATGGGAATTGCCGTATCCTCAATACCTGCAGGGTCAGGGTCAGCATCTGAAGGCAAAAGATAATCTCGATCCTGATGGCGAATGCCATGCCCACTAAAGAAAAACCAGAGATTGTCACCATCACTGAGAAAATCTTCCTCAAACCGTACCCGCAAAAAACGCCGCAATGCCCCATAGGTTGGACGGGAAGCATAAGGCTTATTCGCATCATCAATCGGCGGTGAATCATCCGTAAACAAATAAACCTTGTCGAACTTTATGTCCGACAAAAAATATTGCTGCATCTGTTCCGCATCCCGCTTTGCAAACTGGAGGTTTGGCAGATTGTCATATTCATTTACGCCGATGCAGATCGCCCAATTTCTCGCCATCAGAGCTTAATCAGATTTCTTGGAGTCCTTTCGTTTAAATGTAACTTGGATACCGCCTGTCGCACCAACTTCAACACCATTGCCCATTAGGCTCACTTGACCATTTGCATCAATATCTAGCGAAAAACTAATTTCATCCAGCTCCATCTCCGAAGCTGCCTTGAGGTTATTCGAGAAAACTTCCTCAATCACATTCAGAAAACCTGAAATCTGACTCTTTAGCACTTGTGCCGAAACAAACTCTCGCACCTTTTGAGTGTTTGCTTTTTTAGGTTTACTGCCATAACTCGCGCCAGTATCCTGACTGTCCTTGGCACCTGTTGGGGCGATCGCCTGAGTGACGACGTATATTCCTTGTTCTGTATTTTCTGTCATTGCGAAATCTTGCTAAGTTTCCTCATCTGACTTCTTTATAATGAACCATGTTGGTTTTCAGAAGAGAAATGTTGAAAAAAACCTTCGATATCGCTTCTCTCAATGAACATCTTTTTGAGTTATTGGCAGATATTCAAAATCAAATTGAAATCACTCTGACCCAAGATGGCGTTCCTTTGGCCACAGTTTCTCCTATCCAAACCGAAGAAACTTTTCTTCCCAAGGCTGGTCTCAATCAAGGAGCAATGAAGATGACCGATGATTTTGATGAATCATTGCCCGATGACTTTTGGGGAATATGAAGGTTTTACTCGATACCCATGCTTTTATTTGGTGGGATAGTGAGCCAAATAAGCTTTCTGAACAAACCTTAGAATTATTGCTCCAACCCGAAACAATCCGTTTTGTGAGTGTAGTGAGCCTTTGGGAAATTCAGATTAAACATCAGCTAGGAAAACTCGCTCTTAATCAGCCTCTAGAAGAGATTTATCAGAGCCAATGTCAAAATGGAATCACCTTTTTGGCAATGTCTCCCGCCCACATTTTTAATTTGAGTGTCTTACCCCAACATCATAAAGATCCATTTGATCGAATGTTGATTTCTCAGGCAATATGCGATGAATTGACAATTATTTCGAGGGATTCAAAATTTCAATTCTATGATGTGTCGCTAATGTCAGCTTAATTTTCCGCCCACAATGATGACAGTCCAATTTGTACCTTTGGCGATCGCCGTTATCAATTTAAGAGCTGTATTAAAGAAGGTTTCAGCTACTAAAAACAGTCAAGATTGCCGCCGTTAATATTGTCTACGTTCCAGTTTGTAAGCGATAGCGGAGACTCAGTAATGTCAGCCATAGACTAGGATATTTTTTCTCTAGCCAATCTTGGGAATTCTCCAAAAACTGTGGGAGCCAACCCATAATTAAAAAGCTCAAAATCGCGTCAAAAGTAAATGCGAGATAAGCACCAACCCACCGCATAAAGTCTTTCGCCCCAGCCATTTCCCAAATCCAAGTGATGAGAAGGGGATTTTGTCGGGCTGCCACGATCGCCAACTTATTAAACATGAGCCAACTGGTGCGATCTTTAATAAAAGTATCGGCAACTTCTGGCGGAGAATCAGCCAATAACCCAAAGAAAGTATTGAGCATGGCATTGACTCGTTGGGGCGGCAAATTTTTGTGGGTCGGCACCATCATGCCCTTGGAGAAGAGCCAAGTGACCGCAATATTGCTTTGATAGGCACGAATTTTATTGAGATTCTGGGTGTCGAGTAAATCTTGCTTGAGGGCAATATCAAGGAGTTTGGTTAGGCGGTCAAGATTACGCACTAATGAACCAAAGCCGGTAAATACAAGAGGAGACTGTAATGATGCGGCATCACCGATCGCCAACAATCGATCAAAAGCCACCGTGCGATCGCCGGAACCGACATTAAAGTAGCCGGGAATATAGCCAAAGGTTGCCTTCTCAAAGGTGAGGTCTTCCATGTTGCAGCGGCGGTACTCAGGCAAAATCGTAAAGAAATCCTCGTACATCTCTAGCAATGAGCCGGGATTATCGGGATGAACCTCGTGGTAATGAAAAAGATAAATAGTGAGTTCGTCTTCCTTGCCGGGAAACAGCTCCCAAATCAGTTGTCGTCCGCGCGAAATATCGCCGTGGGAATTGAGTACATCACCGTAATCTGAGTCCCAAACTTCCTTATCAAAGCCTTTAATTACTGCGCCAACCGTCGGACAAACGCTATCGAAGGGGCGACCTTTATTGAGTTGTGCGGCAATGGGAGAGGCTGTTCCCATCGCATCCATCACAAGACGCGCTTGGGCAATTTTTTCTTCGCCTGTCACGATATTTTTGGTGAAGACCTTGGCTTGTTTGTTACCGACATCCGCCCGCACAAATTCTGTTTCGTCCCAAATTTCGCCACCTGCTGCGAGTAGTTTTTCGCCACATTTTTTGAGTAACAATTCCGAGGCGATCGCCACATTGAGCACCGTTGGCGTGTAGAGAATATTCGCCTTGAGGTTAGGCGGATTATTACCGTCGAAAAATTTGTTAAAGCCGTCTTTATACTCGCGGGCAATCAATTCCTCGATTTCCGCTTCGTTAAATAAACCGAGATTAATCAGACTTTGCAGCTCACTGCGGGAAATATTCCACTCCCGATTCATCCGCCCAAAGGGCAAACGCTCGATTAATAAAACCTTGTAGCCTAGCCGCGCCATTACCGCCGCATGGATTACGCCTAGCGCACCACCGACATAAACCAAATCAAAGGTCGGCAAACTCGCATCCGGTTCACTCGCCTGCTCGAAAATCACCTGCTGGGGTTCCTTTGGATTTTTTACCGTTTCGCGCCAACGTTTTTCCCACCAATAGGCTCGCTGGAGATCGAACTCTCCTTTGGGAAATTTCTGAAAATATTCGACCGTCTTTGGGTACTCTGCCCGTAACGTCTCAAAAATTGATTGTCCGTCTTGCAGCTCTGGCGGCGCAGGGTAAAGATTGGGGAAAACTCCACGAATATCTTTTTCTAGCTGCTGACAAATATTTTTCGAACCAGATGGGCGATCGCCCCACGCAAAAACCTTTAGATAGGTCGTCCGTTGCACCGACCATGTGAAAACCGACAATTTTTTGTCATCAATCTCCAAGACCACACCATCAGGAGTAGCCACTTTCTTGCCAACAGTCGGCTGCCACAAATCCTGAAGCCATTTACAAACCGCTTCGATTTTTGGAGTAGGGACTTCGATGTATAACAGTTCTTCCATGAAAATTGCAGCAAAAAAGGTTGACGATCCGCTCTGGGAAATAATCATACCCGCTTTGTTTCAGGGAAAGATGCCGATTTCCCCCTAAACTAAGGGCAGAGTTTGCAAAAATTCTTATAAAAACTTTACCTTGTTAAAATAGAATACGACTAGCGTTCTAATGGGAGAATTCATGTCAGACATCACCTTTGTACAGGAAAATGGCGAAGACAAGATTGTTATCGCATCCAACGGCTCCAACCTTAGGGAAAAGGCTCTAAAAAATGGCGTAGATCTATACACCTTCGGCGCGAAGCTCATGAACTGCGGCGGTGTTGGTCAATGTGCCACCTGTATGGTCGAAGTCGTTGAGGGGATGGAAAATCTATCACCAAAGAGCGCTTTCG
>CAZXBK010000008.1:27724-45045 GCA_964638765.1 uncultured Synechococcus sp.
ACACGCCCTGATAACTACCGTCTCGCTTGCCAAACTGTGGTCAATGGCAAAGTCGTTGTTAAGACCAAGCCCAAGCGTAAAAAGAAGTAGGTTTCCAAAAGAAACATCTGCCGTCAGTATTACTCTGTCCAATGGCTAATTATTTTGGGGAGTCACTGATTTAGACGAACCAAATGAGCCATAAATGATATTCTTGATGTAACTTGATTTAGCTCCAAGAGAGGCGATTTTTCAATGCAAGTAAATGATCTTGGCTTTATTGCAACGATTCTATTTGTTCTTGTGCCGACAGTTTTCTTGTTGATCCTTTATATCCAGACCAACAAGACTGCTTCTTAAGAGAATATCTGTTTAAAATTTTTTATATTCAGGCTGAAGGTGAGTACAGTGATGTACCCACCTTTTTTA
This sequence comes from uncultured Synechococcus sp., assembly GCA_964638765.1. Lineage (GTDB taxonomy): Bacteria > Cyanobacteriota > Cyanobacteriia > Cyanobacteriales > MRBY01 > MRBY01. The sequence continues at coordinate 28,133 of CAZXBK010000008.1, forward strand.
TTGGCGATCAACCTCAAGCAGAAAAAATCTGGCGATCGCCTCAGCCGATTATTCTGCTGTTTCGGTACGTGCTAATAGCACTGGGCAAGGTGCATTGACTCTTACATAGTCCGAAAGGGAAGTACCGAGTAGGCGATCTAGATCCGGCAAAGTTTTGGCGATGGAAGGTCGGCGATCGGGGGAACCAAGCACTAGCAAATCTATATCCTGATCTCCGGCGAGTGAGCAGATTGTTGCGCCAGGACGACCACCCACAACCAAAGTGCGATATTTCACTCCCATCTGCTTAGCAAGCTTAATCGCAGGCTCTAAAGTGGGATTCGCATCCATATCTGCTTGGGATAGTTCCAGATTTGAAGGAATATCAGGGTTAACTCGCAATAGAATAACCTCGCAGCCGGGATAATCCCGCATCATTTGTAAGGCAAGGTTTAGACCATACATCGCAGCATCAGACTTATCGATCGCCACCATCACTTTTTTGAGGGTGCGTACATAGATGTCATCCTTAACGAGGAGCATCGGACGATTTGTAAGCTGGAAGACGTACTGACTGACTGAGTTCGACAGAATAGATTGGAGGCGCTTTAAACCCCGTGAACCCATCAAAATCAAGTCCGCGTCAATTTCTTCCGCAACCGCCCGGACAACATCCTTAGGATCACCCTGCCTGAGGATTGTGTTGACATTTTCTGGGTCGAGCTTAAGATCTTGGAGAGCTTGGGCGAGGAGTTTGCCGCCTTCTTCATAGCCGCTCTGCTCAGAGTCCGGCGTGAGACCTTTTTTCACCACGTGCAAAATATTGACGCTGGTATCACGGAAAGCAGGCAGCTTGAGGAGGTTCTTGAGCATGTCTTGGACTTGCCCCGTGCCAGAATCTGCGAAAAGAATTTTTCTAATCATGGAACGACGTTTAATATTTCTAAATGGCTTTTATATGCTTAAGATCCAGCATACTCCGTTCTGACGGTCGGAAATTTTAAAGGATATTACATAATAGAAACGGTATTTTTTAGGGGTTTTATTCGCGATGGATTTAATGCGATCGCTACCGATTGGGTTGTATTTAGAGCAGCCCCGCACTTGGCTTCATCGCCTTGATCCCCGCACCAAGTTGGTGTGGTTAATGACTTTTCTCATCGCTCCAATTTTGGCGAACAATCCTTGGCGTTTGGGGTTAGTCGCTTTACTAATCCTCATCACGTTAACGGCTCGCATTCCGCTACGGGTCTGGAAGCAACAAATGGGATTGCTGTTATTTTTCTGTGTGGTTCTCTTTTTAATGACCTTAGTCGCTCCCGATGGTTTGGTGCTGGATCATCAGCCTCGCCTACCTGCCGAAGAGGTGGCGATCGCCCAACCCTATGAATATGTGATGTGGCAATACAGGTTCATTAAAATTACGCGCCTGAAACTCGATTTAGGCATACGTCTGAGCAGCCAAATTTTCACGTTGCTATACAGCACAAATTTATACTTGCTAACCACCGCTTCAGAGGAAATTACAGCTGGATTGGAATACGTTTTTGCGCCTTTGAAACGCTTTAAATTGCCAGTTACCGAAACGCTTTTAACCCTTACCCTTTCTCTACGATTCATTCCGTTAGTCTTAGAAGAAATCCAAAACCTGATTCGCTCTGTGCGCACCCGCGCCATCAATTGGAAAAAACTGGGTCTCAAACAAGGCTTTCAATTGTGGCTGATGGTTTCAGAAAAGCTCCTCGAAAACTTGCTGATGCGCGCCGAGCAAATCTCGACAGCCATGGATATTCGTGGCTTTACAACCCCCAGCCGACATCAAGTGCAATGGCATCAGTTGCGTCTTCACACATGGGATTGGATTTTCCTGTTTTGCCTCGTTCCTTTTTGGTATTGCCGTATTTTCTTTGGGATGCGCTTACTTTAGAAAGCCAAATGTTTTGACTGCTGTTAATCAAGTCATATTCCTTTTTCGACATTTGCAAAATTATTTGCCAATTCTAAGCGACCCACTTTCTTTCATTTCTTGCAAAGTCAATAACTAGAGTAAAAACTTTTTCACATTTGTCTTTAAAGGTTGGACGGTCATAGCTATTGGGTAAATTCTGATTTAAGACCTCTTCAATGGTGTGCTCAACTTTTTTCTGGGTCTGGGTATCCTTCCACCAGTCTTGTGCCAAAACCTTGGGCTGTCCTTCCCTCAGTCGCTGAATGAGAGATTTGGCGGCCAGCTTGACTTTCTGCTTTTCGGCTTTGGTTAATTTGTCTTTTTTCAGTAAGTCAAAGAGTTCTAGTTCGTCTTCTGTTAAACCTTCTCTGATGTGACGCTCGGTTTCCTCCTTCATGGATTGGGCAAAGTCGATTAGTTCATAGTACGAGTTCTCTGCTGCGGGAGTTCCTGAGTTATAGCGGTCAATGATGCGCTGGAATCTCTCGGCAAAATCTACGCGAGTAAAGTTCTGTTCAATCATTTGCTGAAGTTTCTCTTCAATGAATGAGCGTATTTCAGTGATTTCGATATTTTTGTATTTTTTCTCTGGAAAATCTTGCTTGAGTTTTTCAAAGTTGGTTTTGCTTAAATCCCATGTTTTACCTTGCTGGATAATTTTGTAGGATGCTTGGTGTTCTTTGAGAGTGAATTGATCTTCTTCATTTACAACGATGCTTTCATCAAGCAGCTCGGTGATTTGTATCGCGACCTTGTCGATATCGGTTCGTTCAATGGCAGCATCAATGACTCCTCGGAGATATTGGATAACGGCGATCGCCTGATTATAGGTTGCCTTTTTCTGGAGGATTTCTGGTTTGCAAGCTTCGTAGAGAGAGGCAACAGTGTTGTGATAGACCCTGTAGGCTCTGTACCATTCGTCTTGGCTGAGTAGGATATCGGCAAAAGTTTTAAATTTATCGAGGTTGCTTAGGATATCTACCCCTCTGCCTTCGACATCTCCCCTTTCTAAGGGGAAGCTAGGAGAAGTTCTTCTCGTAAACTCCCGTAAACCAATGTCCCGTTCTTGGCAGAAGGTGAAAGTTTGCTCAATGGCATCATCCAGTAGCTTGAGGAGATTATCTTTTGCTTGAACTGGGGATTGATTATCGTCTGTCCTTTCCTCTCCTTGGGCATAGTCCTTGAGGGCTTGTTTCATGTCTCGGAAAACATTGTAGTAATCCACGACCTCACCATTCTTTTTCTCGACAAGCTGACCGTTAAATCCTTGGATTTGATAGGAAGTGACTCGGTTTGCTCTGGCGATCGCCTGCATGAGAGTGTGATTTTTCATGGGCTTATCGAGGTAGAGGGTCGAGACGGTGGGCGCGTCAAAACCTGTTAGCCACATGGCACAGACAAAAACAATCTGGAGAGGATGGGTCGGATCTTTAAAGTTGTATTCAATATCGTGACTTTGTTCGTCTAGGGTTTCGAGGCGTTTGATGTGGGGTTCGATGTTTAAGCCTTTCGCAGCGAATCTCTCTTTATCGGCGTTGGGGTCGCTAATGACCACTGCCATTTCTACAGATTTCATATATTTGATCATCTGCTTATGGCGAGCTCTTTGGAGATCGTTCGGAATGTCTCCACCCTCTACTCCTCTGCCTTCGGTATTTTCTCTTCCACAGGGTGTATCAACCCCTCTGCCTTCGGTATCTCCCCTTCGAAAGGGGAGAGGGTTTTGGGAGGGATTAGTAGCTTGATAAAAACTATCCGAATCGCTTCTTTCCCTTTCCGATCCGGTTCCTCCCCTTCCCAAGGGGAGGCTAGGAGGGGTTCTCTTCCGCAACCGTTTGATCTCTTCTTTCCACAATCGCCGCACTTTCTCATACATGGTGACAGCGGTAAATTTATCGACACAGACCACCATGGCTTTACCGAGATACCCACGCCGGGGGAAATGATAAACGATGTCCTGAGCAATGGTCTCCAGACGATCTGGGCGTTTAATAATTTCTATTTCTTTGGCAAATTTTTGCTCTAGTGCATATTGTTGCTGATCATCAAGGTCTTCGTCTTCGAGCAGTTCATAAAATTCTTCGCTGAGGTCTTCATTCTGGATCAGAACTTGAGGCGCTCGTTTTTCATAGAACAGGGGCACAGTGGCGTTATCTTCCATGGCTTGTTGGAAGTTGTACTCGGAAACATAATCGCCAAACCATTTGTTTGTTTTACGGTCTTTGCCCAATAGGGGGGTTCCGGTAAAAGCGATAAAGTTTGCTCCTTCTAATCCGGCTCGCATATTTTCGGCAAGGCTTTCATATTGGGTGCGGTGGGCTTCATCCACCATGACGATCATTTCTCTGCCGTCTTTATCTGGGTTAAATAGTCGGGGGTAGGTTTTGCCTTTGGGATAACGGAATTTGTGGATTAGAGTAAAGACGATTTTTTTGTTCTGGGTGAGGAATTTTCGCAGTTCTTCGGCATCTTTGGGTTGGGCGACTTCTTTTTTTGTGATGACTTCAGTGCTAAGGAAGTTTTTATAAATTTGTCCGTCGAGATCGTTCCGGTCGGTGACGACGACAAAGTTAAAGTTTCCGGTGACTTTTCGGGTGATTTTCCGTACTAAAAAAATCATGGAAAAGCTTTTGCCGGAGCCTTGGGTATGCCAGAAGACACCGAGTTTGCCGTCATATTTTTGGCGGTTTAGGAAACGATCATAGGTATTGTTTACGCCGAGGTATTGGTGGTTTTGGGCAATGATTTTGATGTCGATGCCGTCTTTGTTCTGGAACAGGATGAAGTTTTCGAGGTAGTCGAGCAGTCGTTCGGGGGCACACAATCCGTTTAGGGCATATTCGAGGGTTGTGCCTTGGTCTGTGGCTTGTTGGCGATCGATGGTTTCTTCTTCTTCGATGCGGAACCAACTAAAAAAGCGATCCCAGCCTGCGGTAAAGCTTCCTACTTTGGTTTCGATAGCGTTGGAGAGGATGCAGAAGCCGTTGTAATGGAAGAGTAAGGGGATGTCGTGGCGATAGTCTTGTAGGTTTTTGTCATAGGCGTTGCGGAGTTTGACGTTGGAGTTTTTCAGTTCGATGAAAACGAGGGGGATGCCATTGATATAGAGGATGACATCGGGGCGGCGATATTGTTTTTTTGGGGTGCGGGCGGTGGTCTGAATCCAGAGTTGGGAGACGGCTAGGTATTCGTTATTTTCGGGATTGTTGAAGTCGATGAGTTTAACGGTGGGTGTTTGTTTGTTGTCGTTGGCATCTTCATATTCGATGGGGATGCCGTCGCGGATCTGGTTATAAATTTCTTTGTTGGCTTTGATGTCTGCCATTGCGGTGCGGCGTTTGGCAATGGTTGCGACAACGTTATCAAGTTCTGCTGCGGGAATATCGGGGTTTAGTTTTTGGCAGGCGGTTTTGAGTCGATCTTTGAAAACAACGTCTTTCTTGTCACTGCGGTTGGAGCGGTCGTTGAGGTCATCAGAGTTGACTGTCTTACAGTTTAGGAGTTTGTAGCCATAGTTATTTTTGAGCCGTTGCAGAAGGGCTTGTTCGATATCGTCTTCGGAGATGAAGTTTTTAACCATGGCTTATTTCTCGACTGTTTCTTGCATGGAGGGGGGAAAGGCAATGTCTAATTCTTCAACGGAGAGTTTGCCTGAGATGAGACGGGGTAAAAGAGATTGTTTTTGCCTTTCTAAATTCGCCATCAATATCTGTAGTTGCTTTTTTTGTTCAAAGATTGGTGTTACTAAAGAAACAAATTTCAATTAAACTTAGCTCAGGCTCTAAAACATTATTTGAATAAGCCTGATTTCTATTTAGTCCCGGAACTGCGGCATCATTATTTATGAAATTCATGGACTTCAAAAGATAGAAAAGATAATAGTTACTCAAGGATGATCGGACATGATAGACAGTATCAATTGGATAAAATGGCTTATCTGAGAGAAATATACTTCCAACATTTCCTTTTCTTCCAACAATAAGACCTGGCTTATTTACTATTGCTTGATCATGAAAACCAACAATCCCACTGGAACCATAAACAGGATATTCTCCACCCTTTCTATCTTCGAGTTTTAATGCCTTTCCATATAAAAGTTCTATGAGTTGATTTAATTTTTTGATTTTCCAATTTTTCGGGATGCCTTTTTCAAATTGGGTGCGTTGCCAACCGGGGAAACGGAACCGCACAAACCATTCACGATAGATTTCCTCTGCCATGTTTTCGAGGAGGGCGATCTGGCGTTTATTGTTTTCGATTAGGTCGTCGTAGGCAGAGAGGACAGCAGCGATCTTTTTCTGCGTTTCGAGTGGTGGCAATCGTATTGGAAAATTCTTAATAGTTCGAGCATTTAAATTTTGTTGTGAACCACCTAACTTTAAACCAACTAAATTGTTGTAACTTCCTTTTAAATAATAAAAAACGTATAAGTAATGAGCTTTTTGAGTATCAACAATCAAGTTACAGCATGCTTGATTAGTCGTAAGTTGAATTTTGTTTACTGCGACATTCCCTGCTGTATTACCATCGCCATACATCGCAACTATTACACTGTTTTGGGGTATGAGCTTTGCCGATGAATTTTCAAGTCCAGTCTGTGTAATGTATTCATCTACTTCATAGATGAAATTTTTCTTGATATCTCCAGTCTTGAGCCATGGAATCACCCCATTTTCATAATATTCAGGTTTAGAGCGTAGAGGAGTTCCTCCCGAAACCACTTTTGTGCAACAGTCTTTTAGGTGTATTAAATTGATGTTCTTCATACTTTGCTTGTCATACTTTGAACCTTAAGAGCGATCGCCTCTACTACAGCATCAAGATCGTCGTATACTTCTTGATTGGTAAACCGCAAAAAACGAATCCCAAAAGACTCAATAAAAGCTTGCCGTTGAGCATCATAAGCCTGAGCCTCTGCCCCTAGATGACTTTCCCCATCCACTTCTATTGCCAGCTTCAGTTCTGCCGAATAAAAATCCACCACATACCGCCCTACGCCATACTGCCGCCGAAATTTAACCCCTTCAATTTGTCGTCGCCGAAGCCTCGCCCAGAGTAACTTTTCCGCAGGGGGCATGCCGTTGCGGAGAGCTTGACGTTTTCGTTTATGGAGCGACCTATTGAATACTTCTGTCATGGTTTCTATTTTATTGAGTTTGACCCCCCTTAGTCCCCCCTTTTCAAGGTGGGAGACAGGTTATTGCTCTGGTTCCTCCTTTTTCAAAGGGGAGGCTAGGAGGGGTTCGAGTGGTTCCTATCTGATGTCACTTCTACCCCACTGCCTTCGGCATCTCCCCTTAGCAAGGAGAGAAAGTTTGCGGGTCAATCTTTGGTGAGTAGATTAATATTTTTGCCAATAACATCACCGAGGGCGATCGCCTCCCGACTTAATGCTTTAAACTCCTCATTCATTTTGAGTAAATCTTCCATAAACTCTTCCTCAGTTTTGCCATCCTCCTCGATGACGACCCCCACATAACGCCCCGGATTCAGCGAATAATCTTGCTCCTTAATTTCCTCCAGATCCGCCAACTTACACAGACCCGTCACATCCTCATAACTCGCCTCCGGGAACCGCTCCTGTAGCCAATGGACATAACCATAAAAACGTTCCGCCGACCGCACCTCCTGATTAAGCTGCTCCAACGTTTTCTTTAGCTGCTTCGTTGCCCGGTCAGTGGTAGAGCGTTTCCCTGCCGACTTTGCCTCCTGCGCCAACAACTTCTCATGCCGTCGGACAATCTTATTCAGCGCCTTCAGACCACCATGTAACCCCTCAAAAAATGGGTCAAACCGTTGCCGTAATTGCTGTTGCTGCGTATTCACTAAAGCGATTTTTTCATTACTCCCCAGACTCAGATCCAAACCCTGCCGATATGACCCATAAACATCCTTCAGATGCCCTAAACCTTCCCACTGAGAAACCAGAGCTTTAACTGCTCGTTCCCCTTCTTCATCACCCAACACATCCAACAATTGCGCACTCACAGGCTGAACCTGAGACTTATTCTCTAATAGCGCCTCCATCCCCTGCACAAAATAGCCATCAACTAAGCGGATAAACTCATCCCGTTCCCCTCAATGTAACTTCGAGATGATGGCGATATTCTGAATTTGCGCCTCACTAAACTCCCGGTGTGCCCGATCAATCTGAGTGAAAATGTTTCGTGCATCAATAAACAGAATCTTTTCATCCCGCTTACCCTTATCAAAAAACCAGAGCGTCGCAGGCAAAGTCACCGTGTAGAACATATTCGACGGTAACGTGAGCATCCCATAGATGAGATTTTCCTCAATCAACTTTTGGCGAATATCCGCCTCACTATGCCGCGCATCTGAAGCCGAGTTTGCCATGACCAGAGCAGCCCGACCATCATCTTTTAGGGAAGTCGCAAACAAATTAATCCAGAGATAATTCGCGTTAGTGACCGTTTCCTTCCCCTGATCCTTCTTCTTTGATTTTGTTTTTTTGCGGGGGATGCCATAGGCATTAAATCGAGGGTCATTCTCCACTGTGGCGATCGGCACATCATCCACATTAAACGGCGGATTTGCCATCACATAATCAAACTTCTCGAACCCATTAAACGGATTTTCCGCATAACTATTCGCCTGGGCAATGTCTCCCCGCAGACCATTTACCGCCAAGTTCATCTTCGCCAACTTGACCGTCTCTAGGGTTTTCTCCTGACCATAAACAAAAAGATCATCCTGAGCGTCCGTTTCCCCCAGTTCCGCTAACCTTTGTCGCCGCCGCTCAATAAATTGCTGGGACTGCACAAACATTCCCCCAGACCCACAAGCCGGATCATAAACTGTGCCTTGGTGAGGCTCGATAATTTCTACCATTAACCGCACTACCGAGGTAGGCGTGAAAAATTCCCCTGCCTTTTGTCCCTCACTCAGCGCAAACTTACCGAGAAAAAATTCATAAATCTTGCCGAATACATCTCCACTCGCATCAAGGGGAATATCCGCAAACGTCCTCAATAAATCAAATAAAACTTTTTTCTGCTGGTTGTTCTCACCCGTATTCCGATTGAAACGATTATATTCATCCTGCGGTAAAACTCCTTCCAGCTCCGGCTTATACTTGGCAATCTCTGTCATCGCAGCCTTAATCAGGTTAACAATGTCCTCATCTTCGGAAAGATTCAGCAGATATCTATACCGCGCCTCCTCCGGCAAATAAAAACCACAATTGGCGATCGCAATTTCAGAGACAGGCTTCTCTCGCCGTCCACCTTTCAGCTTTTCGTATTCCGCAAGGATGGCAGGTTCCGCTTGACTGTATTTATTGTCTGCAAACTTGAGAAAGATCAATCCCAATACTGGAGTGGCATATTCACTGGATTTCAGATCGGTATTTGCCCTGAGATTATCCGCTGCCGACCATAGATCATCTTCCAGTTGCTTCAGTTGTTCGCGGTTCATGCAGTTTGCCGTAATGCTTTTGATGTGGAGCTATAAAGCTCATCTTATCAGTCTGAAAAATCAGCAGACAAAGACCTTATTCATGCTTCATCTCCTTCTCTACGTCATGGCGATCGGCTGATCACTCCCCTTCTAGAATGTCAAAAATCATAGGATGTACGTATGACCTACAAGGCTGCAAAGCCTTATTCAGACTTCGAGCACTCTAGTTTCAGATAAGCCACATGTAGCCTAAAAGAACAATGGAAACTGCCACTTCATTTGTATGGACGTAACTGGATTCGAACCAGTGACCCCATCGATGTCAACGATGTACTCTAACCAACTGAGCTATACGTCCGGGTCGCAAACAAGACTTAAATATAGCAGTGGCTTAGATAAATTGGCAAGATATTTAGCCAAATAAAAAATTAAGGATTGCTTTATGATGAATGTTTGATTAGAATGACATCGATTATTCAGGCTACCAAGTCCCCTACGATCTTTGAGTCAATCCCTAGATATTCCGACCCTTGATACTTTGGCGCAAGAGCTTGCCGCAATCCAGCAGACGGGTTCTAAACGCATTGCTCTTCTCGGTACGCGCCATGTACCTATCACTCATCAGTATCTGATTGAGATGATGAGTTATGCCCTTGCCCTTGGGGGAAACCGGATTATCACATCGGGAGCGACAGGCACGAATTCGGCAGCGATTAAAGGTGTGATGCGCGCTGATTCTAGTCTTTTAACAGTGATTTTGCCCCAAAGTCTGGCTCGTCAGCCCCGTGAGTCGCGGGTGCAGCTAGAGAAAGTGGTACACCTCGTTGAGCATTCTGAGAATGATAGTTTGAGTCTTGGGGAAGCGAGTGCCCTTTGTAATAGTGAAATTATTTCTCGGTGTCAGCAGCTAATTTGTTTTGCGTTCCACGATAGCGATACGTTGCTACAAACTTGCAAAGAAGCAGAAGAACAACGGAAACTCGTCACCCTCTTCTATTTCGATTAGGTTAAGCTTTTAACCGAAGAATTTTCGTGAGGATTTGGTTATGGGTTTGTCGGTTCCGACAGTGCTTATTTATTCGTTAATCGGGGCGGTTGTACTCGCCTATGCACCCTATGTTGTGACGGCGATCGCCCGTGTAAAGGCAGCGCAAAAGATGGAAAATAGCATGGAGATGTTTAAGAAACCCCGTGCCTATACAGATTCTTTGCCGGACTATGCCAAGCGTGCGAACTGGGCACACCAAAATGGTTTTGAAGCACTAATTGTTTATTCTGCGTCTTCCCTTGCAGCGGTAGCCACAGGGGTTGACTCTCCCCTAGCTATCTACGCGGCGATCGCCTTTTGTATCGCGCGAGCGTTATTTTCTGTGTTTTATATTTCCAACATTGCACCTTTGCGGTCAATGATGTTTGGTGTGGCAAATCTCTGTAATATCGTTTTGTTTTCCCTCAGCGTTGCGGCTGTCCAAAACCTGTAAAATCAAAATCCAACGTAAATCTATTTAACCCCGTTATTCGTCTATGGCTTCTACAAATTCCTTTGATGTTGTTAGTGACTTTGACCGCCAAGAGTTAGTAAATACTATCGACCAAGCGCTGCGTGATGTAAAAACTCGCTACGATCTGAAGGATACAAAAACAACGATTGAGCTGGGCGAAGACACAATCACGATTAATACGGCAAGTGATTTTACGTTGGATGCGGTACAAACGATTTTGGTGACAAAGGCCGTTAAGCGCAGTCTATCTCCGAAGCTCTTTGACTATGGCGATCCAGAATCGGCCAGCGGCGGTCGGATTCGTCAGGTAATTACCCTGCGTCGCGGCATTTCTAAAGACGATGCAAAAAAAATCACAAAAATGGTGAAAACAGATTTCAAAAAAGTGCAGGCATCCATTCAAGGGGATTCGGTGCGGGTTTCTAGTAAATCCAAGGACGATTTACAGGCCGTGATGCAGGCGATTCGTGACCTCGATTTCCCGATGCCGATTCAATTTAATAATTACCGTTAATCGGTCATCAATACGTTAAACCTGTCACGCTCAAAAAACTAAGGTCGTAATAGGACAGAATGTAGGCGATCGCCAAGAGAATGCCGCTAGTGAAGTGAAATTTCACGGCGAAAAACTTGGCATTTTTTACTTTTTCAGGGTCAGCGTGATTGGTGCGTACATGATTGATTAGCTGTAGTGCAAAGGGCGCACTACCAAAGGTAATCAGCATCCAAGGCGACCAAATTCCTAAAGCAATCAAACCGCACGTGAGAACTAAAACCCCAACAAGACTGTAGGTTAAAACCTCTGCGCCAAGGGCAGTGCCAAGGCGAACGATGGGCGATTTTTTGCCCGCTGCCAAATCATCTTCAGCTTGATGGAAATGGGAGCAAAATAAAATAATGCTAGTGGTCAGGGCAACCCAAATAGCTGCAAGCCAAGCGTTGAGTGTAATCGAACCTGCTTGACTATAAAAAACGCTGAGACCAGTCACCACATAGGCAATGAAACAGACAAACTCACCAATGCCCAAATAGCCCAGCCGAAAAGGTGGCCCCTGGTAGGTGTAGGCGATCGCCGAAGCGAGACTGAGTAAACCCAGCGTTGTCCAATCCTGTTGCAGATAGCTGATTAGGGCAACATTGCCCAAACCTAAGGCGAGGAAACCATTGGCCAACCAGAAAATGAGTTGGCGATCGCCGGTGATATTCACCAGAGAAGATTCTTTGTTTACATCAATTCCTGTGTCTGAGTCGAAGACGTCATTACTGAGATTCATCCAAGCGATGAGGCAAATCGACGCGAAGAGAAATAGCCCAAAATATAAACCGTTAAACACCCCAAATTCACCGTAGGCAGCTGCTGTCGCCACAATAATCGGAGTCACAGCAACTGTGTAAATTGGTGGTTTGATGGCTGTGAGCCATGGCTTTTGCGGCGGTGTCGCTGTAGAGACGGTTTTATCAGTGAGCATTCTTTACTATGTGACCCAAATTTCTCAAAGCAGTTTATCTCAACTTTCTCTCCTTGGGCACGAAGCACTTTACACTACCGTCACAAATAGCCTCAAAATTTCCCTGATTTCACAGCTTCTGTACAGCGGAATACCGTAAATCCTGTAGAAATACCTAATAATGCAGAGACAACAGTCATAGATGCTGTTGTTATAATTACGGATAATCCACAGGTTTTTTTCCAGATTCCTAAGATCTAGATTTGTTACTTCTACATTAAGTCAATTTAATTACTGGAAATCGTAGAAGAGCAATAGGGAATTTGGTCAGAGTAAAGTTTCTCGATCTGGATATTTGGGGAGATTGCTCTCGGCATTGGTTAACGAACAATTGCATGGCCACCAGTAGACAATTTTTTCTTTCAAGTAGGTAGATATAAATCATGACTCACGACAACACAGCTCCCATTGGTGAACTTTTAACTTCGGCAGGATTGATTTCTGAAGGTCAATTGCAAACAGCGCTTTATGATCAGAAGGTTTACCAAGACATGCGCTTTGGCGAAATCCTCGCAACGAGAGGTTGGTTGCCGAAGCAGACCGTGGACTTTTTCTGTAACTTTTTTCAGAAGGGCGCATCACCACAGAATGAAACGCCTCTTTTGGGAGAATGTTTAGCTGAGGCTGCTTTAATTGACGGTGAGCAGATCCAGCAAATCCTCGATGAGCAACGGATTAATCATTTACGCTTCGGTTCCCTTGCTGTCTTGAAAGGCTATATTTCCCAGCGCACCCTCGATTTTTTCCTGCACCATACTGGCTCTAGCGCAACGACCAGTGACCACTATTTTCAAGGTAGCAAGCAACTTGATGCGGCCAAGAAAACGATTGAGCAGGACTATCGCGAAACAGCTCCCCAGCACCAAACATTGACTGCTGTTGATACTTTAAGCACAGGTACTCAGCCGCAACAGCAAACTGCACCGTCACCGCAGGATGTTGAAATTAATTGGATTTAGAATTGGCTCATGAATTTGATGGCGATCGCCCGTCGAGTATTTTTAGGACTTCACGGGCAGCTAATTTTTGCTTAAACCAGATGAGATGATTGGGCAATTCCTTGAAATTGACACCCGCCTTTTGGAGATTCAGACGTTCCGAGACAGCAATGATCAAGTTTGGATAATCAGCGCGGCGAATTTTAGAGAATTTTTTCTGGAGATATTCCGGTCGCCAGTAGCCCACAATTTCCAGAAGAAACTCCCGCCCGTCGGGGTGAACCAACCGAAAATCCGGAATCATCACGCTTCCGGGCAAGGGAATAAGATCCACCTCCCGTTCCAGTTGCCACTCGGTTTTAAGTTTTTGCCAGCTTTTCACAAACGAGGCTTCGAGCATACTGTCGTAGGGTTTGCCCGGCGGATAATGACTGACTAATCCACAGTCGTCATCGAGGGTGTATTGACCTTGGCGAATGGTGTTGGCGTAGTTGTCTTTGTATTGCAGTTGGGCTTCCAGATGCCATTTACTCACGTGTAGCAGAGCAGGCAAAATCTTGGCGATCGCCAAACCATAGCGAGTGCTGGGCTTAAACAAACTGGTGGGGCCATCAATCGTAATCGTAAATCCCGTATCCGCTTCACCCTCGATGTAGGTCATCAGTTGAAAGAGTTTTAGATACCTAAAGAGCAGCTTATATTCGCCCGGGTCATTGCGGTGGGCATGAATGATCAAATAATTCGCCTTATAGAAAATGCCTTGGGTTTGGGAAAGGTTGTAGCGATGAATTAAAGCTTTGGGTTCTGGCGCATCAAAGTCCGTAAGAATGTGATTTTCCGGTAAGTCTGCATACAATCCTTCTGCTACGTCCTGGGGAAAAATTTCCCGCTCATGGACTTGGCTCAATTCGGTGGCGATCGCCTCTAGCACCTGCATTTTTTGATCAGGAATAGGTAATCCCGCACAGGATGCCGCAAACACTTTCTCTCGTAGCAAAGGTGGTTCGAGGGGACTAACAATTTCAAAAGTACTGAAATGATTTTTCAGGAGGTGGGCTAAACCCCGTTTCACCTTAAAGTCCGTACTTTCCCCTTCGATTTCCAGTAATCGCTCCTGTAGGATTTTTTTCGGTTCTCCCCGACAATCCATAAAACATTGAATCAACTCTGCCGCAAGGGCGATCGCCGATTTTGAAAGAGACAAATGTTTTGGGACGAGGGATTCACCTTGGCGACGGTGCAATAACAAATCAGAAGGTAGCATAATTTGTAACTTTTGTTACCAAAATGGGAGGTGGGGATTTCAGAAGGTTAATGTTAAATTTCGCTGATTTATTTCCTGCAAAGCTAGAATTCTGAGCTTCTATCCCGTGATCTAAATCCGCTACCATAATTATTATTAATATAAATTAGAGCGCTGGCTAACACGATCCCCGATGGATAATTTATTGACGGCAGTACGCACTACCTACCGCCCCTTGGAGTGCCGTCCTGATAGCTATCAAGGGTGGTATCAGCAAGGAAATATTCGCTGGCAATCAGGCCATATTGAAGAGGCTTTGTTGTGCTTTAGCCGTGCCATTGAGTATCACCCTGAAGATTATTGGGCTTGGTACAAACAGGCGATGGCCTACGAAAAATTAAACTTCCCTCACGAGGCGATCGATAGTTACGCTCAAGCGTGCGCCATTTCCCCCGACAATTATTGGTCTTGGTACGATCAGGGCTGTCTCTACATGGAAAAGCTCGCCAATTACGACCGGGCGATCACCTGTTTTGAGGAAGCGATTCAAGCCCACCCAGAAGACTATTGGTCAAATTATCGTCTTGGGGAATGTTGGCGTTTGTTGGGTCGTTATTCACGGGCGATCGCCTACTATGACCAAGCATTATCATTGCGTCCCTACGATTATTGGTGTTGGTATCGTCGTGGTGATGCCCTGCGGGAATGGGGGCAGCCCGAAGTTGCCCTTGCGAGTTATGACCGTGCCCTTGAAGCAAAATCCAGTGATTTTTGGGCGTGGTATCAGCGAGGTCGCACTTTAGAAGAATTAGAGTATTACAACGATGCCATTGAGTGTTTTGAGCAGGCGCTCGTAGATATTCCCGAAGATGCCGATACTTGGTACGAGCAGGCCTATTGTTTCGCAAAAATTGGTGATTTCAACGAAGCATTCAATAGCCTAGAAGCAGCCATTCAGCTTGACCCAGAGACTTGTTTTCCTCAAGCAGAGGACGAAATGTGTTTTGCGCCCCTCTGGAAAATGGCGCGGTGGGACGATTTAAACGATTTATACGACGCTTTGCACCTTGATTAATGGTGTTAATTGCAGGTGTTGATGAAGTGGGACGGGGCTGTTTATTCGGCTCCGTTTTTGCTGCGGTGGTGGTGATCGCGCCGGGGCAGGAACAGCAATTGTGGGATATCGGCGTAAAAGACAGTAAAAAACTCTCCGAAAAAAAACGAGAATTACTGTTTCCACAAATTAAAGAAATAGTGACTGATTGGGCGATCGCCTCAGCCTCTGTCGCAGAAATTGATGAGATTAATATTCTCCAATCGACATTTTTAGCGATGCGTCGCGCTGTTGAAAAATTAGAAATCAAACCGGATCACTGTCTGATTGACGGTAATAAACTGATTCCCAATTTTGCCTATTCCCAAGAAGCGCTAGTAAAAGGTGACTCTAAATCTGCGGCGATCGCCGCAGCGAGTATTTTGGCGAAGGTAGCCCGAGACCAAGAAATCGTTGCATTAGCCAAAACCTATCCTGAATATGATTTAGCCAGCAATAAAGGCTACGGGACAAAAAAACATCGCCAAGCCATTTTGCAGTACGGTTTAACGCCTGAACATCGTCAATCTTTCAAAATTAAAGAACTCAAACAGCTTTCTCTAAAACTGGATACCGAATGATGGTCGATCCAGATTAAGCTGAGTTCGGTTTAGTTCGTTTTAGCCAACCAAAAAGATCTTTTGCGTACAGTTCCCAATCTGTTAGGCCGTCAAGCATTGGTAGTGGCAAATCTTGGGTATTGGGTAGAGGTTTACTCAAATGTAATGTCGGTGTTTGGTCTTTTCTAAATACGGTGACACTTTCGACGTAAGGATCAATGAGCCAGCCGATACTACTGCCATGCTGCAAGCAAAACAAAACTTTTTCCATCACAAGGTGTTGGGGCTGTTGCGGTGAAAGGATCTCAATCACCCAGTCTGGAGCTTGTTCAAATCGATCTGCAATACAGTCATTCTCATCCCAAAGTAAGTTTTCCCAACGAATGACGGCAATACTTGGCACAAGGGATCGCCCTCCAAAGTTGCAGCGGAGTTCGGTTAGGGCAAGGGCAATTTCTTTTGTTTCAGTTCTCTGATCGATTTCGCGGGCAAGGCGACTCTGTAAACGGCTATGTTTTCCGGTGGGCATGGGTTTCTGGAGAATCGTGCCGTGTAAAAATTCGCTCGCAGGCTTAGTTTCTGGGAGTCGCAGAAAATCTTTGAGGGACGATATTTTTTGTTGGTCAGCAGCGATCGCCATCGACATTAGTTCTCGCGATGAATTAATTCAATTTGAGAGTTTCAAGAGAGTAATGCTAGGCGTGAGTAGCAAAGTGAATCAATGGA
>CAZXBK010000009.1:0-44997 GCA_964638765.1 uncultured Synechococcus sp.
CAGAAAGGACTACTCACTCTATTTTGCTACAACGTTACTTGCTTGAAACTCTCTTTTTCTTTTAGGAAAGATTTGAGTTTTTTATATTACTTAGAGCATGTGATTTTTTTGATTATTCTCTACGTTTTGAGTTTTTTCATCACCTAAAAGAATAAGTCCTACTTGAACTTGATTGTTTTATTTGAAAGGTCAACAAGAGTCTCAATCTTGTTGAGTCGATCTTGCCGTTATCTATATTTTGATGTACTTCTGTGATCTTGGGCTAGGCTGATTTTTTCAAATCGGCTCAGTGAAAAATCGTCAACACAACGGATTTACTTTTTTTCTCAAGTATAAAGTACCAAAAGTAATTCTCGATGGATGATGAGCATCAAAAGAGATAGCCTTAAAGCTAAGTATTTTGTGATTGGTTTAGGTTGGAGTCTGATTTACTCCCAACTGCCTACTGCTGCTCAGGTTACATTAGAGGCAGAGAATACCACGAATACCTCTATCACCTCTTTTCAGGATAAGCATTTCACAATTAATGCTGGCCGTTTGTCATCAGACGGCAAAAACTTATTTCATGGATTTGACAACTTCAATCTCAATGCTGATCAGATTGCAACATTTGTCAGTAATCCGAGTTTGCTTAATATTTTTTCTCGTGTATCTGGGGGGAATCCTTCGTATATTGATGGTCTAATTCAAACCACTCAAGGTAATCCTGACTTATATTTTATTAACCCTGCAGGAATTATCTTTGGTAATAATGTCCAGCTAAATATTTCGGGTGATTTTATTGCAACAACTGCATCTAGTATCGGATTTGATGATGGTTGGTTTAATGTCAGTGGCGATAGTGATTTTTGGAATTTAACGGGTGACCCAACAAAGTTTAGCTTTCAGTCGGCAACTATTGGAGACATTTGGATACGAGGAAACCTCGATAATCCTAATGGCGATCTCGGAATACTTGCAGGACGCGTACAAGGAGATGGACAGCTTTCGACCACAGAAAATTTATTGGTGACAACCGCAGATAGTGGACAAATAATTCAGCTGAGGCAACCCGGTAGTTTACTCAGTTTAGAAATCACTTCGCCATTAGCAGATATTGGAAACCCCTTGGATTTTTCCGTATCTGAATTGCCTATATTATTAACCGGCGCTGGTGATATTCAGCTTGATCATGTTGAGGCAAAGTATGGGATTATCGCCGCAGATAATCAACTAACACTTAATAGCTCCTCATTACAAACTCAAGGACATATTGCCCTGCTTGGCAAAGAAATAACTGCACAGGATACTCTTGGGAAGAGTGGTCTAAATCAGCTTTTTATGAGTGGCGAGTTAAGCGGTATCTATCAAACTCATAAACCTTTTTTCGAGGCGATCGCCAATGAGATTAATTTTGCAATCACCACAGATTCAGTCAGTGGGACTCCAAGTATCACCACAGAAGATCCCATTGAAACTACGACATTAAATGCAGGAGATATCAATCTTCTCGATAGTAAATTTCAAGCCCAAAATCTCTATCTTCTAGGTGAAAATATCAAGATTGAAAGCTCTGAACTGAGTAGCTCTCTCAATACAAATATTTTTGCTCTAGATACACTTGAGTTTAAAGACCAAAGGGAAGTTCCTATACGTATCTTATCTGAACAAGATGTTGCTATACGAGGAAATAACAATCTCAATATAAACTCTTTTGTAAATCCCGACTCAATCATAAAAAGCAAAAATAATCTTTCTCTTTCTACCGGAGATTTATCTATTACAGAGGGGAGACTAGATAGCAGTCAAAATATTTTTGCTAATGCAGATAATATTCTCATTAAAAACAGTGATCTAAGTAGCGATTTAGATTTAGTTTTGAGTACTCAGGAAAGTCTAATCTTAGAAGACATTGCTGATAATTTACGAGAACCTAACTACAGTTCATCTCGGCCTCTTCGATTAGTCGCAAATAGCAACCTCGTCATAGACAGCAGAGGGATTTTACGAGTGATGACACAGAATGAAAACTCGCTCCTCGAAGGGAAAGATGGAATTTCGATTAGGTCTAATGGCAATTCTATCGATTTAGTGGGGAACTTCAAAAGTGCAAGTGATGTCCAAGTCGGTGATGAAACTCTTCCCGAGTTGGTGATTGAAGGAGGTAAGTGGGAAGTCGGAGGAACATTATCATGGTTAGGCAAAAACAATTTAATCATCCGAGACTTTCATCAATCTGAATTAAATAACTATGGTACATTTAATGCACCGTTAACAGTTAATGCTAATCAAATAAATTTAGCCGCAAATGATTTAATTAGTATTTACTTAGGAGACAATTCTTTCTTAAAAAGCTCAGAAGATTTTATTTTTTCTAACCAAAATAATATTTACGTTACAGGTCTCTTATCTTCTCTAGGTGATCTAAGTATTTCTTCTAATAACCTAGAAGTCGGAGTGAACTCTCCAGAATTTGGGAATGACAGTAATGGGGTTTCTTTAGAAGGAAAAATTTTTGGTCGTTTATTTGGTGGAGTGCCACTGAGTGATGCCTACTTTGGCGGCAGTCTTTTAGCAAGCGGAGATTTATCACTAGAAGCTGAGAATAGTCTCACTCTCACAGATTTAAATAACAAATCTTTAAACCTCATCGGTGACAACATAAATATTGAGAGCCGAGGTTTATTTCGTTTAGATATGACCAATGACTCTAATTCTTGGATTGAGTCAGGCCAAGATACTTTATTGAGCAGTAGCCAAAACATTGAGGAGGGCCGCGTCAATATTCGCTCTTTAGAAAATATTTTTGTACAAGCGCCTCAGCTAGAGTTAGAAGGTAGTAAATTTTATGCTGGTGACGCAATTTCCCTTATAGCAAGTGACGCACTTTCTTTAATTAATGAAGTCAACAATAGTTCTGATATTCCAGATCAAGAATTTATGGTGATCGCCCCTGAGATAAATATCATAAGCGAGAACATTCTTATTGATTTATCGACAATAGCAAATGCAAAAATTGAGAGTCAATCAGATTTAAACCTGATCAATTCGAGTAGTATTACGCTCACGGGTGATATTTCCACAAATGAAAATCTTAATATTCAAAGTACTAATATTATTATTAGTGGCTATTTGTCCTCCCCCAGTGCATTAACAAGCTTAAAGGCGGGAAAGGATCTTGATATTCAAGCCTCAGAAAATTTATTTATTTCTGATCGAGGTTTATTTAGTAATCAGTATCAAAGTGCTTCTATTCCCGTAAAGTTAGAGGTTGGTAATAATTTAGTTTTACGAGGTGATAATAGTGTAGATATTAGTTTTTATACTCAAGAATCTTCTATTCGATCTGGACAAGACATAGAGTTAATTAGTGATGGCCAAATTTCGAGCTTGGCAACTTATTATTCGACGCGTGACTTTGCGGTCAAGAACTCATTAGGTGATAGAGCAAATTGGACTAGTAATGTTTTTGTTGATACTAGAGATGCGGATAGTTTTTATGATGATGGTAGTGATGACGGAATTCCAATTGGTCAAGCGAATTTAGCTCAAGTTTATGCTGGGAGGAGTATTGAATTTGGTGATTTTCAGGGCAGATCGTTAATTTTAGAAGCTGGCGAAATAATTGCCCTCAACTCAATTCGTATAGATATTCCCGTTGCCTATGGCTATCCTGTAGAAGTAGATGAAACTGGTGCAATTCAACAAGTTTCTCTTGATAGAGAGAGAAACTTTCCGGAATCTTTATTATCGATTAGTGCAGGAATAAATCTGACGGAACCACAAGCAGCCTTATTTATTGACTCTAGCATTCTGATTGATATTCAGTTGCCTGATTTTATTACTTCGGATTCGCCACACCTAATAGCTCAAGCTTTTGATGCAGAAGTGCAATCAATATTAGAGGCAATTATTATTGGCGAGCCAACATCAACCTACTCTTCAGCTGATGTTTCAGTACAAATATTACAGGAAGGTGCAAACTTATTTACTGTCTTTCCTCGTTATTTTGAGTTTCCTTTTCCCGTTGGTGAATTTCAAACAAATCCTCCTGATGCGAGATTAATTGCTTTGTCTAGTCCTACTGATGGTGGCCTTGGGAACGGCTCTGTGAGTCTTACAGAAATCAATAATCCCTTAAATTCCACTCCAGATAATACTCCACCACCTTCTACTAGCACTCCAACATTTAATTCTTTATCTACTGATGATTTTTCTCAAGATTTTGACACTGTTCAAAGTGGTAGAGGAGGGACTCTCGATCTTGATCAAGAGGAAGAACAAGACACTTTAAACGCCAAAAAATGTTCTGACAAAAAAGCAACAGATAAAGACTATCTCACATCTCTAGCCTGCTATTCATCAGGAATAGAGCGAGCTGCCGCAGAACCAACTTTAGAGAAGAAATCAAATGAACTGTATGACTTAGCTGTTTTGTATTATCAAAATAGTCAGTTCCTCGAATCGTTAGAAACTTACCAAGAACGACTAGAACTCGCTCTGTTGTCTCAAGATCGACTGGCAGAAATCCAAACAATACAGGGACTCTCTAAAGTTTATGCTGCACTAGGTAATTATGATCTTGCGTTACAAGCTAATCAAAATGCTTTCGGACTTCTTGAGTATATCCAACAATATGATTCGTCTGAAGTTACTTTTTTAAGACAATCCATCACCAATAATTTTGCATTTATTAGTTATGCAAAAGGTGATTATAAAGTTGCAGCTGATAATTATCTTGCTAGCTTACAATTAGCTCGTCAAACTAATGACACTTTTGCTGAAATTGAGGCGTTAAGTCAGCTTGGTTTAAGTTATTTTCAGCAGACTAACTATGAGCAAGCCAAAAAGTTACAGAAAGAAGCACTAGAACTAGCCAAACAAATTCAGTCATCCACTAGCCAACTTCAAGTCCATGAAGGTTTGGCAATCACGGAATATGCTTTAGGGAACTATGGGATGGCAATCCAAGAATTTGAAAAGGCTTTGACTTTGGCAGAACAACTAGGCGATCGCCACGCAGCGGCAAGACACTTGAGCGGGCTAGGGGATGCTCAATTTAAAAATGGTCAAAATGAAGCATCAGTAAAGTCTCTACTAACTTCTATCGAATTGCTAGAAGAGCTTCGACGTGATTTAGAAGATGCCGATCTATTTAAGGTGTCAATGTTTGAAACCCAAGAGACGACCTACAGTATTTTGCAAGAGGTGTTATTAGAGCAAAATCAATTTGAAGCAGCTTTGGAAATGATTGAGCGAGGTCGCTCTCGCGCTTTCGTGGATTTGTTGAGTCGTAGCTATAATCTCGACGCTGAAGTTATAGAAGATGTTGAGGTTGAAACTCCTGATATCGAATCAATTCGGCAAATTGCAAAGGAGCAGAATTCAACAATTACGAGTTATTCCATCGCTCGTCAAATCCAAGAAATTCAAGGAGAACGCAAGGTTGTCGAGGTAGCTCTCTGGATATGGGTGGTACAGCCAGATGGTTCAGTACATTTTCGTAAGCGAGATTTAGCAGACCTACGCCAGCAAGGTATGACCATTACGGATTTGATTATTGATAGTCGTTGTTTTGGTGATCCGATGTGCCTCGAGCTGCGCCAAGAGGAAATGCAATATGAAAATCCTTTGTTCTGGGAATGGGAAGATGATGCTCTTGATCCTTATTTACAGACTTTACACAGTATTTTGATTGAGCCGATCGCCGACCTCCTCCCAAATACTCCGGAAGAACAAGTGATCTTCGTGCCTCACCGATCTTTGTTTATGGTTCCTTTTGCTGCTTTGCAGGATGCCAATGGCAAATACTTAGTTGAATCTCACACCATCAGAACAACTCCCTCGATACAAGTGCTTGACCTCACTCACCAGCAGAATAAAACCATTTCTAGTGAAGGTATTGCCATTGTCGGTAATCCCACTATGCCGGGAGGACTGAAGCAACTTCCCGGCTCTGAAACAGAGGCAGCGGCGATCGCCGAAATGTTTGGCAGTGAAAGCATCTTAATTGGTGATGCAGCAACAGAATCGGCAGTAATTGACCTCATTCAAAATCGTCGTTTTATTCACCTTGCATCCCACGGTTTGCTCGATGCTTTTGCCCATGATGGTCGCCAAGAAGTACCGGGGGCGATCGCCCTGACTCCGACAGAAACGAGTGATGGTTTTCTCACCACCAGTGAAATTTTCAATCTGAGACTAAATAGCGAAATGATTGTCCTGAGTGCCTGTGATACAGGTAGAGGACAAATTACTGAAGACGGTGTGATTGGTTTATCGAGAGCATTTATGGCGGCGGGAATACCGAGTGTTGTGGTTTCTCTCTGGCAAGTACCGGATGAAGCAACATCTGATCTAATGATTGAGTTTTATAACCAACTACAAGTGGGCGAAGATAAGGCAAAGGCATTACGCAAGGCAATGCTGCACAATCTAGAGAAATATGAATATCCTCAAGACTGGGCAGCATTTACACTTTTAGGAGAGAGTTAGCAAATAAAAAAAACTTTTCTAAGATATGCACTAATTTCGATGCAAGAAAGTGAATTTTCCTAAATCAGAACTATCATATTGTCTCAATTCAATCTGCTTAGACATTTCGTCAATAGAAACGAGAGTACCATACTTACGAGATTCCAATATAAATGTTTGCTCATTGTCGTCGTAATCAAATCGAGGGCAGAAAACAAGCTCAGACTTTTCCGACTCCGTTAAGCTATCTGGGTTAGCAACAGACACTTGCCCGTTAGAGTGGGCTCTCAAGTAAGATCCCTTTGCTCCTTGATATTCGTAAGAGAAACAGTCACTTGCATTACTGTTTGTGACAGCATATCTTGTCATAAAACTTGATGCAGAAGAACGAGATGGCGTAAGTACGTTATCAGAATTGGCGTCATTATTCTTTGAAACAGAAACATATTCTCCACGCATTTTTTGTGATTCCAGTACAAATTCGGAAGCTAGAATATCAGGTCGAGTAACGGCTGGATATTGAACGTAGATCATTTCGGAAAAATCATATTGGCTAGGCTGACCAATATTAGTGAGTTTAGTTCCGTTAATGTCAAAAAATTCAAACTTGTTTTTGAGAGCAAATACAGTACCGTAGGCTCCCGGGGGGATTTCATAGCTACGTGATTTTCCTCTCTCCACAGTCCAAGAAGTAGATCCTCCCCATCCAGTATTTACAGATGCTTCCATTGAGACCTCAACACCTGCTGAAAATCCGCCGGCTTCAATCCCTGCTGATTGCGAAATACCCAAGCTAAAACCAAATTCAGTGAACCAATTTTCTTCTTCCGTGACAGATACTCCTTCCGCGATGTCTAAAGCCATAGGTCGGCTAGTTGTATTGCGTTCACCATAGCCAGGAAGAGGCTCATATCGAGATGATCTTTTAACTGTGTAGTACGGAGAGTTCATCCACTGATCCAATTTAGACAGATATCTAGGGTCATCCACCAAGAAAAACGGTAACTTGTATTCAATTATATTCGTGTACGGAATGTCTGCTATAGAACCATTTCGTCCAAGTAATTTTGGGAGTTGTAAACTATTTGCAACTTGGGGTTCCAAACCTTCCATAGGGTTAGGAAGGTCAGTGAATTGAAAATTCATTATTCGAGCATCTGTACGATCAGGAGGAAGCCCCCAACCTGTATGTTGAAATGTTAACGGAGCCATAACAAACGAGTCTTTTCGACTATTAGCAGGAAAAGTTCTCCACAAGTAAGCATTAAAATCTCCTCCTGATCCAGAGTCTTTCCATATAAGATTAGAGGCTGAACTTTTATCAGGAACCTCCCACGTTCCGAACACGACATTTTCACTTTTCACGCAAGTGAAAGCGGATGCATATTTCTCATGGTTACCCCAAACACCTGCAATATGACCAAGAGCAACAAATCCAGTCTTGCATTGAGGTTTAGATATGACCAAACTCATATCTGCCCCAGTCCCGCGATCATCGTAAATCCAATCATAACGCTCTGGTTTAGCTAATAAATGCTCTGAACCCGATTTTGCCTTGATTGCTATTGTGTATGGCCAATCTTCTTTCGTTGATGGGTTCATACTTGAACCCGATAGAAAATTGTGATGAGGGATAGCAACGTGACCAAGAATCTTAAAGCCATCAGGTACTTTAGGATTCAGGACAGAGAGATTTGTATCTGCCCCTGATCCCGCATCATGGTAGATAAGTTCATAGTCTTGAATAATGGCTATCTCAAAATGATCAGATTCAAGAATTCTGATATTGGCAGTATTTGTACAAGGTGAAACCTGGTTTCGATTAGCGTCTCGACCTGCAAATAAATCTGTCCCTGCAGGCTTAACTTGAACTGAACCCCACCCACCAAACAGTCCGACTTGCTCACCGTTTTGTACGTGACAAACCTTGTCTGAATAGTTTAAGTAATAGACAGTAGATGCATCAGTAAGCCGATACATTCCTTCACTGTAATAGTCTGCAGCTTGAGCGGGCACAAATGTGTTGGCGAAACTGAGTGAAGCGGTGGCAGCAAGCAGGTACACAGGAGTCTTTTTAAAAGATGTCATTGCAAACAAATCCTTGAAATGGGTGTAAAGTTTTAAATGCAACACCTGAGAGAAGAAAAATAGCTCTAAAGTCAAGGTTACGAAGTCTCTTGAAACAAAAGATGGTTTAGATAAAGTTTGAAGACGACAATCACTACATTTAGGATGTTTGACAGTTATCTTCAAAGGCATTTACAACTATTTGTAGAGCTATAGTTGCTCATACCTACTTATGTAGAAAACATAATCAGGAAAAAATATTCATGGATCAAAGTTTGCTTTTGAATTATGTATGCATAGCTGGGTCTTTGTTTTGCCTGTGCGCAGTAAAGTATCAACTCGATAGAACGCTGACGGTGAAGTACTCAACCTGAAAAAGAGCACCAAAATAACTCTCTGAGATACATTGCCGCTGCGGCTATTAAATACAGTACTGATGGGAAAATTGTCGGTAACGGGAATTATAGATAAATCATTAAATTCTGGGGAAACTAGAGCAATTCTTTATACCGGATTTTTCTACTTTTTCGTTGTACTCAATACTGTGCTCTTTGGTTGCAAATATGTTGAATGCCATCGTGAAATCTTTACCTCTTTCTCTACTTTTATTTACTCAGGCGATCGCCCCTCTGTCCGCCTCTGCCGCACCTGCACCTGCACCACCGCAACTTTTAGCACAAGCTTTTAAAGCCCCCCTCGGAGCCGCAGTGCCTGATCGCCGCCGTACTCCTCCTCCACGGGCTAGCGGAGATTGTTCTGTGGGAGAAATTAAATTGGCTTCTCTACTGCCCAGCGAAGAATTTGGAATGCCTTTAACAGGAGATGCAACGCCCAGTTTTTATGTTTATCTGCCGGAAGTGAATGCAGATTATTTAGAGTTTTCCGTCTTCAAAGGTCGTAAATCTATTTACAAAACAAAGTTTGCGGTTCCTAATGCGGCGGGAATTGTCGGAATCACTTTGCCTGCAGATGTGACGCTCGAGGCAGGGACAACCAGTGCCGGAAAACCCATCGCTTATCAGTGGTATTTCAATGTGGTTTGTGATGGTGGCGATCGCAGCAATGATCTGAAAACAAATGGCTGGGTACATCGTTTGGCAGATACAGATACTAGCGAACAGTCCGCGACAGAGTTGGCAGAGGTAGGTATTTGGTATGACGCTCTAGAGGCAGCTTATGGTGAGGGCCAAGATGCTGCGGATAATCTCCTCGAACCGGTTGGTTTAACTGATTTTGTTGAGGTGGAATTGTTGCCAGAGTTAGAGTCTTTTGACCCAGATACCGCCGCAGTTCCGGAATAAATTGATGCACCATTGAGGACGTAGAACAAAGATTCGCGTCCTTTTTCTTTACCTTTTTTCTATCCTATGAAGCCTAAGTTCTCCGTCGTCAGTATTTTGATTGGGGCGATCGCCTCTACAACTTTAATTGCCCCCGCCCAAGCCGAATCCAACTACGCAACCTTTGCGGCATGGTGTCAAAATCAGGACGCTATCTCAGAGGATGCCCGCCATACAGTGCAAGTATTGTTGGGGCAGGTGGGAACGACGGATTGTGAGGTGGCTCAGGAACGCTTAGGAGCAACGCCGCTTTTAGCCATACCCGGTCAAAACATTCGTGATGTGCGACCCATTGGCACCTTGACGCAATTACAAATGTTGTTATTGCTGGATAACGAGATTTCTGATGTGTCGGCGATCGCCAATTTAACGAACTTAACCAGTTTAGATTTGGGGATGAATCAAATCACAGACATTCGTTCCCTTGCACCGCTGACAAAGTTAAGCATGGCAAGCTTTTTGAATAACCCGATTGCCCAGAAAATTTGCCCATTACCGAATGCGCGGGTGTGCGTCTTTAGCGATGATATTGTCGATTTTGCGGGTGGCGATGCAGATGTTTTTTCTCTCGGTGAAGCGGCTTATAAAGATGGTGATTTTCCCAGTGCATTAGGTCATTTTCAAGATGCCTTGGAGATCTACACCGAGAGTGGCGATCAAGTCAGAATGGCTCGGATGTTGACCCGCATTGCCGATACCCACACCAATTTGGGAAATTACGCCGATGCAACTATTACCTATCGCAAGAGTATTCAGCTCCGGGAAAATTTGGGCGATACGGGCGGGCTAATTGTTTCCTATGGCAATTTGAGCAATCTTTATCAACAAATTGGTCAACTAGATGCCGCCAAAGAAGCGATTGAAACGGCGTTGGTGAAACAGGCAGAATACAACTCTGGCTCTGGTGGTTTTGATTTTGATACCAATCCTTTATTTGCCTTTCTCGACCAAGGAGATTTGGAAAATAATTTAGCGCTAGTGGAACTTCAGCTCGGTAATTATGATGCGGCGATCGCCAGTGCGGAGTCAGCCTTAGAACGATTAAAAAAAACCAGAGGTGTATTTGAATCTGGCTTGCTGGGGGATCAACGACGCATTGCCGGAACCCGTTTATCCTTGAGCATTATTGGTGATGTGCGCCTCAAACAAGGCAGTGCAGCGGAAGCTCTCACCTATTTCCAAACCGCTTTAACCCTTGCAGAAGAACTGGAAGATCAAGCGGCGATCGCCACCTCCCTGACTTATATTGGTGATGCCCAACGACAATTAGAACATCATGATCAGGCGATCGCCACCTATGATCAAGCACTAACCATCCACGAAAAGATCGGCAATAAAAAAGGTGTTGGCAGTACCTTACATTCCAAAGGCATTAGTTTATTATCCCAAGACAAACTTTCAGAATCCGAAACCGTTTTATTAGAAGCTATTGAAGTGTGGGAAGCACTTCGCCCCGGTCTCCAAGATGAATACAAAGTATCGTTGTCTGAGCTGCAAAATGAAACCTTTAAAACCCTCCAACAGGTATTAATTGCCCAAGGAAAAACATCAGAAGCTTTGGCGATCGCCGAACGAGGTAGAGCTAGGGCTTTTATCGAATTACTAGCCACAAATTTCAAAGATAATCCCCCATCCACTGAGCCACCTACTGTTGAAGGATTGCAGGCGATCGCCACCGAACAGGATTCTACTTTGGTCGAATATTCCATTACTGGGGATGACTTAAATATTTGGGTGATTAATCCCGCTGGAGATATTGAATTTCAACAGGTTAATATTGCCAATCAAAATCTAGATGAATTAGTGCAAGCCAGCCGCGATGGCATGTTTATTGAACCCTATTATCCTGTGGATGAATTGCAAGCGCTCCATGAAATACTGATTGCACCGATCACCGAATTTTTACCCACTGACGAAAATCAAAAAGTTGTTTTCATTCCCCAAGGGTCGCTATTTCTCGTGCCATTTGTGGCGTTGCTAGATGCAGAAGAACGCTATCTGATCCAAGACCATACGATTCTGACGTCTCCGTCAATTCAGGCTTTAGAACTCACCCGCCAACAAAAATCAGCTAATGCTGCCCAGAAACCAGAACACAATCTCATTGCAGGTTTTCCTCGCGATCCAGAAGCTGCAAAAGACTTAGTTTTAGGCAATCCAGAAATGCCCGTAAACTTGCAAACTGGGGCGACATTATCACCATTATCCGGCGCAGAAGAAGAAGCCTTAAACATTGCAGATTTCCTCAAAGCCGATGCCATCACGGGCAAACAGGCGACTAAAGATAACATCATCCAAGACATTTCCGCCGCGAGAATTGTCCATATTGCTACCCATGGATTATTAGAAGATGTTGCAGGTTTGGGCACTCCCGGCGCTTTAGCATTAGCCCCTACCGAAACTGACTTGGGCTACCTCACCTCCAACGAAATTCTCAACCTGCAATTAGTCGCAGATTTAGTGGTTCTCAGTGCCTGTGATACTGCCCAAGGAGACATTAAAAGTGATGGCGTAATTGGTTTGTCTCGCTCATTTATTGCTGCCGGAACCCCCAGCATTATCGTCACCCTCTGGAAAATCCCTGACGATTCTACAGCTTTCCTAATGCAAGAGTTTTACCAACAACTCGAACAATCTGGGGACAAGGCGATCGCCCTCCGCCAGGCAATGCTTGCAACTCTTCTCGAATTTGCAGATGATCCTGATGATCCCGCATTCTGGGCAACTCCAAACCTCTGGGCGGCTCCCACACTTATTGGCGAATCAGTCTAAAAAGAAAGAAAATCTAAATATTGTGTCCATAAGGTGATCGCCCCAGAAGGGGACTAGATTTGCCGAGATTCTCTAAATTTTCGGTAGATATAAACGCCGTTCTTGTTGCCGCTCTGGAGTATTGAACTGCAATAACTTTTCTGTGGTGCGACCGACGGGAGTTTGCCCGACAATACTGTCTTCCTCAAGAGCAAAATGGTCAGCCCATTCCTGAGTTCGTGGGTGATAGAGAAACGTGAATTCATCAGTAGCCGGGTCAAAAGAACCCAAATCTGAACCCTTATACCGATTGCATCGCCAGCAGGCATAGGCTAAATTTTCTGGCTCCGTTGCACCGCCATGCTTTTCAGCAATGATGTGGTCGATCTCATGGGGAAAGAAACCGATATTTGCAGGCATTCGGCAATATTCACAGCAAGCCTTTGCCCGTTGGATTACCTGTTCCCGGAGTTTGGTAGGGATATAGCTCACGCGGTAGCTGGTAAATTTGGGAGGTTGCCAAGTTTGAGCATCACAATTAAATGTTCGATGCGTTCGTATTCCTGCAATTCAGATTCTTCTTCAGAAGTTAATGTTCCAGCTCGGTTGCGTTCCAGCAATGTCTGCAATCGTTCGTGCATATCTGGACTTGGATGAAAATCGGCGATCGCCTGTGGAGATGGATTACTAATCAGAAAACCGAGGATATAGCTATAGATATGGGCGGGCACAACTGGCTGATTTAGGCCGATAGACAACACTTCACCGAGGCGATCGCTCCGGGCGAGGGCTTGTACCTGTTCAGCAAGGTCATCGGGTAGATCTAAAAGTACTTGTGCCATAGCTAAATCGTTATGATTTCCCCTATTCTAGACTCCTTACCAAAAAGCTTTTCTATACAAATAAATCTTTGGTAAGCTGAAGGCAATCGAGTATTTCCTCCATAGGTGGGGCGATCGCTGAAACCTCTATTCTTTCGTTGACCTATAGAGATGGCTTACGCCACAAGGGTTCTAGCCATTATTTTTCTCGATTTTGATGACTTTCGAGCGTGATTTTTGCTTGATTTTCGACCTATGGAGAAACGTGGGTCTGAAAGCCAGTCACAGCAAGGGCTCAAAAATAAATCTCTTTCCTAACCCTCATCCCGCAAGGGGACTGAAACCCTTATCTTCGATCAAGTAGAGCTCGCCCTGGAAAAGCTTTCCTAACCCTCACCCCGCAAGGGGACTGAATGACAAGTTAATGTGTCTCGATGATTAGTCGTGGGCGGTTCGAGAACCGCCCCTAAATAAATGGTGATATCAGGGTTTTTCGCGAGCAACTTTTAAGCAACAAAAACATTCCTTTTTAAATTTCAGTCTCCCTAGGGGGACTGAAATCTTGAACTTCGACCTGAAAACAGCAGAGATAAATGACGTAAAAAAGAACGAAAATCTAAAGATCACATCGCCTTACTCCAGAGAAAAGAACATAGATTCTCAGAAGCTAATCCTTTGGCGGAATAGTTACCTTGGTTCTCCCAAACAAATAATTGACCTTTTTTTTCAATCCGATCCAGCCGTAGGTCAGTAACGTGTTGAGATTTTTTATTCTCCGCTCGGATCGAATCCAGCGTCCTGAGAACCCTTGACTTCAGAAATGCCATTTCTTTCTTCTGCTTGAAGTCAGACTCCTTCAAAGTTCCGACATCAGATACAACGTTGTAAGCCTAGATTCGTAACCCATAGGAAGCTTGTAGAGCAAAAGCCCACGCCCATTCTTCCGACTCTGACGCAATCCGGGCATAAGCATCGGCGATCGCTTCATCTGGGGGAATGTCCCTCGGCAATAATTGCTTCACACCATAACGACCCGTTAGAGATCTGAGATCATTCTCCAACCCCAAATAGTCAGATAAACAGGCACAAGCTAGAGCCGAACGGCGGCGACTGCGAGTGTCCGGCTCAGTAGACAAAATCAACTCTCGCATCTCATCGAGGGCAAGACTATTTAGTTTTTTGAAAACACCCAAATACTCGTGCTTAAAAGTTTGGCGAGTCGTCGGAGTGTCTTTTCGAGTCGAAAAATAATGCTTCTCAAATGCGGCGATCGCCTCTTCCGGTGATTCCGGGTCTCGCGCTTGTTTTTTTTGAACATACGGTGACCAGTCAAACTCGCCGCACATCTTGAGGGTTCCGACTTTTTTCGCTTCTTTAAGGGCAAATTTTAATCCGTCAGGATTTGCGTAAACTCCAAGACTCAAATATTGCTGATGTGGCCTCTGGCGTTTGGATTCAGGTTTCGGCGGCAAAGTTCCACGCAAGTATAGCCGTTGCCCCTTTTGTTCAATCGAAATTCCACAGTTAAAATCAATCAATTTCTGATTTGCAGATCTCAGCAAATCACAAAAATCGCGCTTCATTGGCTTATCTAATTTTTAGCTAATTTGAAGCGCACAGCCAACGGCAGACAGCGGACTACAGCGATATCCTTTATGTCGCAAAAAACAGAAAAGAATATTCAGGGAAAATCCTGAAAGCCTTGCTACGCGAACTTTTTCATAAGTGGCTCGAGGCAGATTTGAACTGCCGACCTTGGGCTTATGAGTCCACATTGACCACGCACAAACCTACTTATAGCAACACTTTCAGGCCAACGCAAAATCGGCTTCACTAAAGTTTCACTAAGTTCTGAACAGAAATTTGTTGATTGCAATTCTGCACCCCAAAATAGCAGTGGAATCGAATTAACAAAAACAATGACAACACATACTTTTGATCTACAGGATACGCGCGACCCAGCCAACCCTTTACCGATCTGGACTTTAACCTTTGATGATGTAAGCAAGCAACTCACGATTGATTGCTCAACTTCTCAGAAAATACCTGCATCACCGACCAATGGAGAAACAGTCCTACTCGGCCTTCTCCAAGACATCGAGATTGGCGCGATCAACAAGCAATACGACCCGGATTCACCGATTTCGGAACCTAGCGACTTTGACAACCCAGACTTTGCAGCGACCAATAATTTTCAGTATCAAGAGAGAACCGACAACGAAGACGATTCCCTCGTTACAAGGCGTGAGACTCAAACAGCTTATGCCTTCAAATTTCTTGGATGGTTTAAGGCGGCATCTCCCTCGGCTTCTGACGCTGTTAATAACGACGATTAATGGCAAACAAATTGTCTATTGACGGGGTTATTTTCCAAAGCTCTAAAGAAATTGACTCCAGTAATCCCTATGAAATAATTCAGCCTCAAAGCAAAGGGCTATCTTGGGATTCTGGCAGTGTTCCCGGAGAAAACATCACTTATTCTCTAAAAGCACCTTGTATCAGGGCTGTTACTGCTTCCAGGTGCGCTTCTGGTTTCCCAAGTCATACAAAGTGGTGGTATTTATTCCCAGGGTTGATCGACAATCGCTGGCTTAGGCCTGATGATGTGATCTCATATCAATCAGTAAAAGCCAATCGAAATTGTAGATTTGATACAGACCATCGTTTAGCTATTAATGGGACTCTTAAAAGTCCCTTCAATGCAAGGATACATAACGACGCAAGTGTAGGCGGGGATGGTGACCTTGGGGCTTACTCTGGAGGACAAGGGGTTTCAAGCAGAAACTTTATTTACTGGGTCAGTCTTACTAGCTCTACCTACCAAAGCGGGAAAATTGTTATTTCAGGTTCGGATAATGATGGCGAATATGACCTTATAGACCCGAACTCTATCCAGGCAGTAACCGAAGATATTTGCCTCTTAATTATAAATCACGAGGATGGGTCTCACTATGAGTTTGGGGAAGTTCCTTGTGATGCTGAAATCTTTTTGGTAGAGGAGGAGTGCTGTCCGAAAGCAACAAGAATAGCAGATGCAATTTTAAAAAAATTAGGACAGAGAAATGAGTTGTGATTGCGCGGCATTGGAACAGAAACTAAACCAAATATTGGCTATCGTCAAAGACTTAAAACAAAGAGTGGAAGCGCTCGAAAATGAGGAACTAGAAGTTGATGTAACCGAAGCGATCAAGCAAGCACTGAGGCTCTAAATGCGAAGAATAGAAGCGAAAGCCCGACCGATCATGGATCTGCCTCGGCAGGTGTTAGACCCCATGAAGCAAGTAGCGAAGGAAGTCCTTCCTTTTGCTGACGATTTTCCTGAGATAAAAGAGTTTAAAGCTACCAAGAGACAAGTATTAGATCTTGCTGGGACTCAAAAGGATCTCGACAAAAAATTAAAGGCTCAGGCAGAGCAGTTTACAGCCGTAAAAAGAGATGTAAAAAAGGTAGCCAAACGTGTTGAAGTTGTCGACGAAGCTGTCGATCTAGCAACGGACAAGGTAGAGGATCTAAAAGATGTTTACGACGATCTAGGGAACAAGGTAAGGAAAAACACGGGAAACATTTCCACGAACAAAAAAGCGGCGGCAGGAGCAACAACAACAGCAGCGGGGGCGGCAGCATCAGTTTCTGCTGTGTCTGTTCGATTAGCTGCACTAGCTGGAGTGGTATCTAGTCTTATCACAGCAGGAGTTCTAGCTAACGAGTTGCGCCGAGCGATCAACAACATGCGCAACGAACTTCGGCGAGAGTCGCAATACCTGACTGATTTAATTCTTCTCAATCAAAAAAGATCGATCAACAGAGACAACCAGATCCGTGCAGACCTCGGTACTGATATTCGCGGGGTCTCGAACAAAGTCACTTCTCTATCAAGCAGCGTTAGGACAAACACCTCGGCGATCGCCACAAACAAACGTGAAATAGGAACGAACAATCGCACCATAAATCGCGTGTGGACAGAAACGCGAACGAACACTCGTAACATCACTCAGTTGGGAACTAATGTAAGCACAAACACTCGCACCATTACTCAGACCCAGAACCAAGTCAATACGAATACTCAAGCCATCACAGGATTAAAAACAGGCGTCCAAACAAACACTCGTACAATCACCCAAACTCAAACGCAGACCAATACCAACACCCGCACCATAACCACTATTCAACAACAATTAAAAGACGTGCCAAAAGTCATTAGAGTCCCCCAACCTTATCCAGTCACCAGAATCAGAACAGTCAAAGTCCCTCAGCCGTATCCAGTCACAAAAACGGTAATCAAGGAGGTGCCGACGACTAGAGTTGTTACCAGAACCAAAGTTCAGAAGGTGACAGAGCGGATCCCCTTTATCCAGACCCATCGAATCGAACGAGAAAGAGTCAGAGTCGAAAGGGTACAAATCCCAGGCCAAAATACAACAACAAAATTAAGCAATTCAGATTTAACGAAAATTGGAGCTGCCACATGTTCTGCTGTCAGAGCCTGTACTCCTCAAAATGATGATACAAAGCGCCTTGAGGAGCTGCTAGGGAAACCGTTCGCCACCCCTGAGACTTTGGCTAATGACGGCAAGGATGGAACGATAAACCACAAAAGCTTTGCCTCTATTTTGTCTTGGTGGATTTACCAAATGGATAGTTTTGTCGGTGAATTTCCGATCAAGCTCGAAATTGAGGACTCCGATCTCCTAAAAGTCGGCGATCAGGTCGAAAAAATAAAAATCCCCAATATGGCAGAAGCCTTGGCTGAGCTACTGGGTAATTCGATTAACAATAAAGCCGTCACTGAAGCCACACTCGATGCCCAAATGCGCTCACTGATGGAAGCTGGCTCTGGACGAAAACAGGCGATCGTCAATCATGCTCTACTCGAAGCAATTTGCGACTACCTAGGCTTCAGCATTCGGCAAACAATTAAAAGCGTCCCCTTCACCTACAACCCCATTGATGCCGTCAAAAAAGACAAGATTTCGGAAGCATTAAACGCCTCAACTCAAATTGTCAAAGTCGAAACGAATTCCGACCCAGATACCCTCGAAAAACAACTAAAAGCTCTACTAGAAGCAGCTCGAATCATTAAAGCTGTTCACGTTCGTAAACTATCCCCAGATAACGTCGAAGACTGGAAAGCAATGATGCGTGCTAGCCGAGAACAGGTCAAAGGAGAAGGTGGCGACTTTGACGCATTTCTCCGCAACGTCGAAGAAGGTTGGACGGGCGCAACTGGCAATGACCCGAACGAACCCTACGACCGGAATCACGAAGAACGTCCAAAAATCCGCAGATTAGATGTGGAAAAGGGGGGCAGTAATGGCAGCACTTGATATTGTCGTCGGCAAATTACGGAGCCGTATTGAAAGACGGAGCGTGGGCACATATGGGGTACGGCGAATTGAAGCTCCATTAGCATCGGGTGGTTCAACTGGTAGTGGCATCATTAGCAAGATTCTAAATTTTGCAGGGTGGTTAACCAGTGGTGTCAAATCACTATTTCGTTTCTCCGCTAGTGGTGTTTGGGGAGGAATCGTTCAGACCACGGCTTTTTTGTGGCACTTTAACTGGAACGCCTCAGACGAACAGCTAGATGCTCAGCTCGAAGGCATTCAAAATCAGATCGCCACAGTCCTAGGGACAACCTTTGGCAATCTGGCTGGCTACTACGTTTGCGGAATGTTACCAGCATCTAAAATGCTGCGGTTTAACGAAGCGCTAGGCGCACGAATTTTGGAAGAAGTTAGCGAGGAAGCTTTTGATGAGTTTGCCAACAACCTCGCCCAACTGTGCCGCACGGCATGGTATTTAACTGCCGCTGCCACAATTACGACTGCCTATAAAAACACCAGACGGGTGATTAAAGGCATATTCGAGAATCCCGATTCCCCTCAATCACAAGCGTTAGAAGCCATATTTGGGGACAAAACTCAGGAGGCGATCGCCGCGTGGGGAAATGATAATCAGCCATGGACTTTTGCGGAAGAAGTCGATGACCGAGTGGATTCCATAGACAACACCTACATTCGTAATTTCACAGAAGAATTCCTTGAGGAATTTTTCGATAGTTGTGTTGAGGCTGGCTATATTGTCGCTCACGGGATTGATGCCTTTTATGCTCAGCAACGACTCCAGCGAGACATCATTCTTGGCTCAGAAGAAGGGGTTGAAATCAAACCAAATCGAGAATCCGACGAGCGCATTGTACTGGTGGGTAGGGAGCAACTGATTAAGCCCGTGATTACTCAAACTATGGCCAATAGCCAATTCGTAGAAAACCGCGACATCGGCCAAATCATGGGACTGCCAACCCGCGAGCACGTCAAGCGCGAACGGTTAAAGCTATCCGTCAAAATTGTCTGGAAATCCACGCAGAAGCCACCGTGGGGCAAAGCTGACTTGGTGGAATGCACGATTCCGCAGGTAGATCGAACCAAACTGGAATGGCAGCTCATCAAATCTTTAGCTGGAGGGGAAAACGGCTTTACAACAGGCAGATTTTTGGCGATCGCCAACTTGACGGGCGGGTTTCAAATGAAAATCTGGGGTGCAACAGAACAGGAAGCAGAATCGCGACTTAAAGCCCTATTGCAGCTATCAGAAGAGACCTTCCTGACGATTAATATCACCGAGCTGACAAAGCAAGGAGAGAGAGCCGCAGGAAAACCAATGGAGAAGGAAAGCTATCAAGTCTATCCCGCTTACATGACCATTCTGAACCAGACGAAAACGCTCAACCAAGAACAGAAGGGTATCGCAACACTCACGGGATTGTACAAACGTAGAGATCAGCAAATATTACTTTGGACGAGCCGTGAGCCCAGATCTTTCAAATCAGTTGTTAGCGAATTACTAAGCCGGACATGAATTATTTGATTCTGAATTATCGCAAAACAATAGGCAGAACAAAAACCCGGAATCCACGCCCTGAAACAACAGTCAGAGGCAATGTTATTTTGACTGTTGAAACCGACTTTATTATTCGATTTAATGTCCAAATTTTTTCGGAACACGCAACCCCAGTTCAAAAGCAAAGTAGCTTTATTTACGACAGAGGTAAAAAGCGCAATATTTATTCGCCGGAAGCTTATCGTAAAGCTCGATTTAACAGAGGAGCATTTCTTGTAGAAATATCAAAAAAGACATCTAGCAGTACAGCGCTTTCACCTACTTTTTTGCCTAAAAAACACTATTTGCGATTTCCGAAGTTTTTTAACACTTGGATGATTGACAATGCCCTTTTTCAGATTTTAAAGGATGCCTCGGATTTTGAAGATCTTAGATTTAGCGTCAATTCAGGCCGCATTAGAGAAATTTTTGGCGAAGAAACAAACTATGGAACTGTTACCTTATCTAGGACTTTTATTGAAGGAAAAACTCCAGAAAACAGATCTTGGGGGGAAAACTGTTTTATTGCTCCATTTTAAGTTTAGTCTTACGCATAGTTTGTAGATGTATATGGTTGCATGAACTAAGCGAAAGACTAAAGCGAAAAAACAGCTTTTTCTTGAGGTAATTTGTGATTGTCCACAAACACCAAATCCTATGGCTATCGAATATGTAAAGTTGCAATGGTATAAAAACTTTGCAGATACACTAACGGAAGCTTCAGGTGATGAGAAACAGGGTGCTGGATTAGTGGTCTTGGAGATCGATGATGCGATCACTGATCACTTTAATATCCCTTCCTCGCCGGAATATCCGGCAGATGCTGCTCCTGTATCCAAAGTCTCCGGCTACGAAAAGGACAAGTCTGGCTTGTACCTTAATCCGGCTGACGAGACAGGCACAATCATCACCCCTGATTATTTCCGTTTAGCTGGTGCAAAGAATTCCCGCGACAAAGTTGCACGAATCCAAAGCCAAATCTCCTACACGAAAAAGAACGGTAAACAAGGCTTTCGCAGCGTAGGAATTTCCTTTCCACTCTGGTTTGACACGCTCATGATCTCTCAAGCCCTCGGCTCGATGATCCGAACGAACAAGCCAAATAGTTACGCCATTTCTGGCGGTCGCTCTGGCTACCCAATTCTGTATTCAGAGAATCCTACTCTGCTGCAATACCAAGGCGTGCCAATCAATAAAGGCGCGTGGCTCTTGCAGCCTAATGAAGCAGCGGTGACACAAAACACCGACGAGCTATCACAGGTCGCTGAAGTGACCCCAGTTAAGCCTGCTAAGACCAAAAAATAGGTTGCTAAGCACTGACTAACCTTTTTCTCTTTATCCACAATTTCACGAACAAAAACCAAAAATTATGGCTGCTGTTACTCCTGACCAATTATTTCCCGGCATTCAATCCGTCTCTGCTGGCGGGTCTGTCGCTGCCGACTCTCTTGTTATCCCTTTTACTGCTTTACCCGGTCTACTTGCCGCTGAAGCCGACCCAGCCACTGGTGATGGTCGCGAGGTTGCTCGAATCCTCACTGAGGCGATCGCCAGCAAGTATGTCGCTTTGGCAGAGAAGCCAGCTCATATGGCTGTAACTTTGCCTAACCTCACAACTCTGTCTGCAACTCGCGTTCGCAAGGGGGTCAATTTCGCCTTCGATATTGATGTGCCTTCGACAGATCTCCAAATGCCTGACGAGGCATGAACGGAACTGAACCAATTACCCGCTTTGTTGGTTCCGTCCTAATGCAAGAGAGGAGCTTAGTACTCCCTTTTGAACTCACGTCGAACGAAATAATTGTCTGGGCTTTTCGCGGAAATGCTCCAGACAGTTATTTTCGGGTTGGTTGGATACAAATGCTGGTGAACACTGATATTGGCGACGTTTTTGCAGGAAATGCGACTAGGCTTTATTTCGATAAAACATATCTTACTTTTCCTGTTGGGAGCTTTCGTCCACCCTTCAAATTGCAAGTTTCACTCAAGTCTTATTTTGAGCAATTACAACTTGAAATCTATGAGGTACTTAAAGAAGAGGAACCTGTGACTCCGCCTGCCATTCCGGTCGCCACCGATCCAACTGACCCAGCCTTTTTGACTTCTAATTCCGGGAATATTTACGCACCTATTAGTAACCCATGACCTTCGAATCTTCACAAATTCCATACGCAACGCAGGTATTCCAAACCTTTAAAGATCCTCAAGGGAGAGAACATAATGCTAGAGCTGTTGAGGAAATCTCCCTACTTCAATTTGAGCAATCAGAAGTCGGCATTGAGGCTGGACAGTACAAGGAATTTTCACTAGAACTCGGGTATCATTTCCAACTTTTATCTGTTTGGGTAGATGCAGAGCAGAGCGCGGATGACAGGATACTGTTTGAGCTTTATTTAGGTGGCAACTTGGTGACGAAGCTCAGCTTATCTTCTGGAAAAGTGCCTTTTGCATTTCCGCCTTTGTTTATTGATGGGACGCTTCCTTTCAGTTTCAAAATCAAGCCGAATCGCCGTATCGAAAACGTATTTTTGTTTGCTCGAAACTCTGTAAAGATAGAAAGAAAAACACTAACCAGACTTTCATAATTCGAATTTTATTAAGCTAAGGCGGAGATCATGGATACCCTCGAATTAGTCCTTAAGGTATTAGGTATAGCTGGAATAATCACTGGCTCGATTGTTACAGTTATCCGAACAATTATTTGGGCTTACAATGTGATATCTGCCGTAGAGACTTTAAAACAAGCTTCTTTGAAGCAAAAGCAAGAAACAAATTTTCTAAAGTCAAGAGTCTTAAAAACTCTAGACGTGATCAGAGCTGAACACAAAAAAGACCAACATACAACAGATCACCGATTAGACAGGATTGAGAGAAAGGTCAACTATTTGTTTGGGAGAACCAAAGTGACGATTCCCCCAAAGGACTAGGTTAGCGAGGTCTATGTTTGACTGGGATTGAGAAGTACTGCCTCACGGCTTCCATGTCCCACCGGATCATAGCTTTACTTGATTGGGTTAGGCGCATGTCAATGTAGTGCTCTCCGAGCTTCATTGTGCCGGACTCGATCAATCGACTTAGGTGATCAACAGAAACGTTAAAACGCTCCTTCATCTGCTCATTTGTAAGGAAAAAGTTTTCTTTTGGGTTGTCCATTGTTTTTGTTAATTCGTGTGAGGAATTCAGAATAATTTGAGTTGGTCTTTGTGCTGATTTTCAAATCTAGTTCGAGCGGCTTTTTTACCGTTGAAAGGCGCGTCATGACGCAGATGACAGACGCTGCATAGTGCCTTTAAATTTTCTCGGTTATTGTTGCCGGGATTTTGGTCTAGATGGGCAACGGTGAGGATAAAACGACCTTTCTTCTCGACATTTTTACCGTCTATCTCCTCATAAGTTTCGTCGTACCAACAAGACCCAACTAGTCCAAGACGATGGCAAAAATGAAACCAGTCTTGTTCGGGGCGCAAGCATGGGCGACCGCACTCCTGACACTCCCAATCGGCAAAGGTCTTGATGATTCGAGCGACGGTATTCCAGTAGGGCAAATACAATTCACGCTTCATTGGCACAGCGGTTTTCCTCCAAAAATTTGACGAATGCTAGGGCGATCGCCTCCCAGTTTTTCGGGGAAAGGTGGCGTTTCATTGGCTTTGGTCAGTCCTCTAAAACAGTTGCAATTGTTCGATTTTTGTGGGGAGAGCGAGGCTTTTGACGATTTCTTTGTAGTGCCTCAGCTCAGAAATCAGATCCGCATCCATGACCGCCCTCGCTTTCTCACTATCTGGATCTATGAATGAGTCGAGATATTGCTTTTTAAACGCTTCAAGCCATTCTTTATCATGGTCTCGGTATGCGGCGATCAGTGCAGCGATCAGCGTGTATTGCTGTAGTCCTTTCAGGTATTGGTAAATGCAATAAGCCTCGTCAGGCAAGTGCTTAGAGTCGCTTTTTTGGACTTTGGCGTATTGCTGCCAGTAGTAGGGATCTTGGGGAATCAATTTGCTTCCCTCCATTGGTCATAAACAGCCTTGTTCGAGGGAGAGAGGATTTCGAGAATAAGTTCTTCACGCCCACCAACTAAACGAAGAGCTTCTTCCTCTGTCGCTACTACAGGGCACATTCCGAGCCATCCCATTTCGTCAGTTGACGCTACTTCCTCACCTGCTTTGAATGTTGCAGGTAAAACCTTAAATACGACGTATGCCATTAGCGTTCCTCCGGCGACAAAATTAGAGAGTGAGGGGAAAATCCGTAATTTGCCATCAACTCAATTAGATTGATATCTTTTCGGGCGATCGCCAAAAACATGACTCGCTCTGGAATTGTTAAATCGTGTTTCATCTTTAGATTTCCTTCAGGTTTGATTGTGGTATCCATTCAATTTCTTGGTCATCAAGAAATTGGCACGAGTAATGCATTGCAGCCGTGTGAATCCCTACAGGGGGATACTCTTTGACCATCACAAAGCGCCCAGAATCCCTACATTGCAAGACTTGTGACAGATGAAAAGTGAAGCCTTTTCGAGCAAAATCATCTGGAATTGGCGGCAATTTATTTTTTTGTTGTGTGTTTATGGGGTTGAGTGAAGAAATTTGCTTCACTGCTTCACTGCCGCTCTGAGACTGGCTTCTAGCTTCACCGACTTCTTCACTATTTGCTTCACCAGAGAGTAGTGAAGAAGATCTGTTATTAGTGAAGGAAAGTGAAGAAGTCGGTGAAGCTGTATCCCCCTCTATGTCTGGATAGTGAAGCAGTGAAGCACTCTCTTCAAACTTCAGCCCAAAAATAAAAGTTTTTCCTTTTGTTTTTGGATCTTGAGTCTCTCTGTCTTTTCTGATTTTTGGGAAAAGTTGTTTCAATCGCTTGTAGACTTGGTTCGCCGATTTGACATTTAAGTCGTATTTGTTGGCTTGGTCGTGCCAGATATCTTTGTCTTTGCCGTTGTCCATCTCGACAACTTCGAGGGTTCCGTTGTCGATGTACCAGAGTCTTAATCGAGCGAATAGCTCTTTGACCCCTATTCTTCCTTCTGGATCAGGTACAAGGTTGGTTTCATCAGCAAACACCCATAAGTGCGTAGACTCTTCCTGAATCTCCTTGATCGCGCCGTCCATAGGAGAGTAATCAATACCTTCCCTCGCTAAATTGACTAGCTCAGCAAGCAAGCGGTTGAGAAGCGCAGGGCAGACCTCGTCTCGTAAAAAAGCTGGACTGTCGTGGAATCTAGGATCGGCTTGTAACTCGCCACGCCGTGGATTAGGTCTGTTTTTAAAAGTTTTGTTGAACTCAATGACAACAAATCGAGAGGTGAGCGAATCAAGCCCTGATTTCAGCCTTGGGATATTGTTTGAGTTGAAAACATGTATTGCCTTGGGAGTAAACGCATACATATCTTTCCCTTTCCGCTCGACCCATAAACCTTTCTCTTCTCCAGTGATGGCGATGTTGAGCGATTCGCACTTATCGAGGGGTGTCCCTTGGTTATTCTCCGACGACCAGTTGATAGTTGCATTCTCAAGGGGATAAAGGGAGAATTTTGTCCCTTGGTCATATTTCTGAAATTCTGACAGCCCCAAGCTAGTAATCTGCTCACAGAAAATTTTCCCTACGACGGCTCGTACTGAGTCTTTCCCGTTTGAGCCTGCACCTTTAGCTATTACAGCCTTGACACCACGGCTGTGGAGTTGGCGTACTTGTTGAAGGTCGAAAGACGCTGCCAGTATTCGTAGAAATGCTGTTCTCGGCTCTGGATCAAGGCACTCTAGTAACCTGTTGCAGTGAGTCGGGTCAGCGTCCGGCTGGTAAGTGACATCGGAGCAATAGAGGAAATATTCTCGTGGGGTGTGTGGATGTAACTTCCATGTTGGGATGTTGCCATTCCATGAGATTTTCAAAACGCCGTTAGCCAGATTCAGGCCACGAGGGTTTACTTTTTCTGGATTGATCGCCGTGCGATCCAGTACCCAATTCCAAATTTTGGAAACACTGGTGGAGTTCATGTATTTATAAACTCGTTTCCGGCTGCGAGGGTCGTAGACTGCCTTCTTTGAAGCCCAACCGATAATTTTGCGCTTCTCTTGGGCTGGATGCAGCTTTTCGTAATAGCGACCGTTGAACTTGTGCAGCTCGTCATGGAGAGAAATATAATGCCCGTCTGTGTAAATTTCCTGTAGGGCAACTTCTTGAAATGTCAGCTCTGGTTCTGGCTCTTGGTCATCGACCTCGGCTGATTCTTCAGGATTGACGGCATCAACATAGCTGACTCGTGGTGCAATCTCGGTGGTTGTGACAGCCTCCACTTTGCCATTGCCATTGCCATTGCCATTGCCATTGCCATTGCCATTACTCTCACCATTAGCCTCTGCGGTAAGGTCTTTTTGGATGTCGGCGATCGCCCGTTTGTAATCGCGTTCGTTCATCCGCTGGTCGAAAACGTTCCAGAGTTCGTTAACGCCCTGTTCGTAATGCAGATCGTCCACGCCTTTAATGCTGGGATAATCCTCGCCCCAGAACATGATTTTGACCTTGCAGCCCTTCTTTCGCAGGAGTTTGGCGGTTCTGTTGGTGGCGATTTCGACGTTGCGCAAGGTGCTGGCTTTACGGTCATTGTCAAAGCAGATAACGATCTCTCTACCCTTGGTGGCGATCGCCTCAATTTCAGGCACTAATGCAGGTTCACCAAGCGGTTTACCGTCTTCGCCGCGAGGATTACGATATGCCCCGTTAATGCCGGACAAGCCCACAGCGCAGAATCCTGCAGACAGAAGGGACGCGGTTTTCTTCGCCCCCTCCGCAATCACAATTGGCACCGACTTGGTAATTCGCACCCATGCCCAAAATTCGTGGGCGATCGCCTCGTCTGGAATCTTAGAAATCGAAGGTTCTTGTTTTGTTGAAAGAGAGCAATTCGCCGCTATTTTTTGCCAGTGCTCGCGGTCAACTCGTAGGTAGTAAGGGCGCAGATGAGTGTTAGGCGGCGTTTCATATTTGATAATCTGATCTTTGCCTTTTTTCTTATCGAAATAGGAATAAGGCTTAAAGGGCTTGAGACATCCCCAATCGTGGTCTTTTCCGAGAATATCTAAAGTGCCACACCACCAGCCGCCATGATCTAAATGAGAATATCT
The DNA here is from genome assembly GCA_964638765.1 of uncultured Synechococcus sp. Classification (GTDB taxonomy): domain Bacteria; phylum Cyanobacteriota; class Cyanobacteriia; order Cyanobacteriales; family MRBY01; genus MRBY01. Next base: position 27,439 of record CAZXBK010000009.1, read on the forward strand.
TTTAAGATATTTTTGACGTAATTTCCCGTCATTTGTTCTCGCAGAATCTGGCAGATAGCCTAATAGGTGTTCCCAGCAAGATTGTGGTGAAAGTCGAATGAAATTATGCTGGATTACAGCTTCTGAAATTGCAGATTTATTTAGCTCTTCCTCTAAGGAAATAGTGTCGTTTTTGCTAATCGTTGCTACCATAGAAATAACAATCTTTTGTTGTAAAGAATGAATGTTTAGGGGCAATGCCGCCCCTCTTTTTTTTATTGTGGATTGACGTGAAAGCCGTCTTGATCGATCACCAGTAAATATGTTTTTGTGTCGAGTACAAAGGTGATTTTAATCTCATCCAAGTCTTCACCAACAAGTCCCAAACTGAGAAACATGACTTCTATTAACCCTTTAACAATCTTGTCAATCCTTTCCAGACTCATGTCTAAATTTCCTCCTCTGGAAAATGGAAGTCTTCGACAAGATAAGCCTTGTTGGGATGAGCTTCGCCGACATAGATAAGACTCTCGCCATACAGGTGATAACCTTTGGGAAGTTGTTCATAGAGTTCTGCGGCTAGATTACTGAGTTCAGCTTCCTTTTTCGTCAGTTGTTCTCTAACCTTTGTTTCTTCCTTTTTGAGATCTTTAATTTGGTTGCATTTTTCAATAAACTGAGCCTCCAAAAATATACTTTTAAGGTCAGCTTCCTCCGTTTTCTCTTCTTCTTGAATCTGAAATTTAGCCTCGGCGACAATAGCGTCAATAATCTCTTCGACTTCAACATTATTGTCTACACTCCAAGTCAAATCACAACATTCAAAAGCTTCTTGTAAGTAGTAAGTTAGAGTCGATACGGCAGTCCCTTTTCGTCCGTCATGTTTGCTCATTTTTAATATTTTCTCCTTTAATATTTTCAGGGATTCGCCACCATTGAAGTACTAAAATATGGTGACCAAAATAATGCTGAACGGAGCCTAAAACGGCGGCTCCATTGTGTGGACAGAAGTCGTGCCACGTCATTCTCGCTAACAGTTCTGGGTCTTCTGTGTGCCAAGGAAGGCTAGGGTATCTGTCCTCATAAATTGTCGAAAAGGGTTCAAGAATCGCTTCGGGTGGAAGCTTTGTATAAACCTTCACTTTGTCAGTGGGAAGCATCTACTTCGTCCCCCCAGTGCTTAGCCCTAACTGCTTGGCATATATTTTTGCGTTGAGCTTGGCGACCTCAATTGCTACTTTTCTGTCTGTTTCTGGAATCGTATAATCCACCAGCAATCCAGCCGGGGAGAACAACCGCCAGACATATCCGCCTCGATAGCTATACCTGTCTGTTGTCCCCTTAAATCCTGCGTCGCAGTAATCCACCTCACGATTAAGGTAGGAGAGCAAAATGCGAAAATCCCCTAGAGAAATTTCCTCTGTCTCAACGTCAGAAGATGTGTCAAGCTCAGATAAAAGGCTTAATTGGGTGGTCATATCTCGTTCCCCCATGCGTCCCAGCCTTCGACTTTCTCTCTGGCAAAAAGTTCGATTCGCGGTTGATCGCCGAATAACTGAATGATGCGATCGCCGGTTTCTTTTGGCTTAGCAGAATGGCGACCGATAGGAGCCTCAATGATCTGATGGACTTTCGCCGATTTGCGCTTTAGCCCATTGCCACGAACAGCCAGCAAACAGGGTTCAGTGTTGGCTCTGGTGTAGGCTCCCATGCCCATAAACCAGCTCGGCGCTTTTTTATTTCGCTTTGCCCAGAGAAAGGCACAGGTTTTGTATTGGAAACCCCAAGCTAAGATTGTGGTCATTGCAGCGGGTAGTTTTGCCCAGGTTGCCCACAGGAACAGAACGCTGTTTTCGTCGGCGATGTGGCTTACTGGCAGGTTCTGGATGTCGTGGTCTGACAGGGTGGGATAATGCCGAGCTGCACCGCCACGATTTTTGCTCTGATCGTCGTACTGCCACGGTGGGTCAGCGTAGATGATCGAATAGGTGCAATTTGGAAATGGCGGAGAATTGCTGGTGGGCATATCAGGAGGGATAAATAATAGTTGCTGGCTCATGAATAATCCCTCGGTGTAATCAATATCTCGTCCTCTGTTTGGGTTAGTTTGTAGCAACCTTCAGGGATATCAATATCAAGAGAAAAAGAAAGAATCTTGTGCGAATCTCTAATGGGACTCAATAATCCAATTAGCTTACTTGCCGCCTCTCCAATCTGGTCGAGGTAATCTTGTGCGTCATTTTTTGTCATAGATCGATACCTGAATTGTTGTGTTGTGAGAGGCAACCGGTCGGGACAGATCGCCGTTGAAGTGGTTTCCAATGAATGAGATGCCCTCGAAAAGTCGGCAAAATCAGAGGCGTTTTCTCCCACTTTGGGAAGAAGAAATTAATGAATTCCCCCTCATTCTCAAAGCCATCTGCGAGAATAATTGCTTCGATTTTTTTCAGGACTGGCATGGAACAGAAACTCAAGTCCTGTTCCCACACACATAAACAGACTTTTGTCTGGATTCAGCCCAAAATAGATGCTCTCGACAAGGGTGCAATCGGACTCGCCCAATTTTCGGCAAACTTTAGTTCGCATTCCGGTGTAGAGGAAAAGGCGATCGCCCTCTTTTATTGGGTATTTAGCCCGTGGTTTGCGGATGGTGTGATTTTTAAGTCCGGCTCTCACCTTGTCTGCAAATTGACCTTTGAAATTAATTGCTGGCAAGGTATTCCTCCCACTTTTGTAAGAATAATCGTGCTGGGGCTGACTCTTTAATGTGGACAGATCCTCCACCAACCAAATAGAGTTTGACGCTTATCGCATTGCCCCGTTGCTGCATGGTCACTAAGGCGATCGCCGCAGGATTTATCCAGTTAATGCGAATCTCGACATCGACCAAATCAGGTCGGTCAACGCGAATGAACTCAGTCATAATTCAAACTCCTGCTTTTGAGCTTCGATATTTTTTCGCTCCTCTTCGAGCTGGCGAATCTGTTGATTTAGCTGCTCAATGCGGCGATCAGAAGCTTCTATTTTCTTGAGCAGCCAGAAGCGTTTAATTGGTCGGAGCACAATTAATCACCTCCTGAAGTTTCAGAACTTGATTGTTCAGGTTCTCTGCCACACTTTGAGCCTTAGCAGCGGCAGAATAACGCCGAAGAAATTCCCGATGCCCGCTGGTAAGTTCGACCCAAACTTCGTTGGATACTGTGAAATAACGTTCTGGAATCATGCTGCCTCCAGCGCTACTAAATGGTCGATTTGCACTTCTTCAAAATCCGGACAGCAACGAATCAGGAAAGGCGTCTTGTTGTAAAAGAAACTGAAGTGCTGTGTTTGAAGTTTGAAAGCTAGAAGCAAAAATTCATCCTCTATCTGTTTGTAATCAGACATCAGACCCTTAGATAGATGCTCTAAATCAGTCTCTTCATGGACATTTTCTAGAAGCGTCTGAATATGTATGTGCTTGGCGATGAGGCGTTCTGCCCTCAGTGATAATTGGGCTTCGATTTTTCCTTTTGCCATAATGAGATCCCATTTTTCGAGATTGACTTCTTGGGTCGTGAATCGATGGTTGCATTCGCTGCACTTTCGACGACGGCGTAAGCCTTTGGGGTTTGGGCGGGTGTCCACCACAGTGGTGTTCCCCGCGCATTCTGGACATTGCATCAATAAATTCGTTCGATTGCACAAATAATTAGGTAGGTTTCGCCGAAGGCGGCGATCGCCCGATTTTTAGCTTCGAGCGGCGAACTTGCGATGCACCGAAAATTTCTAGGAGCGCCGTCTTTCAGACATTCCACCTGATAACGAAATTTCTGAGGTCTAAATTTCTTCGAAAATTTTGCTGCCCGGACTAAATTCTGGTTGGTCATTGAGGAAAGAATTAAAGGTGTGGGCAATGCTGTCAGCGGCTTCTACGGAACAAGAGCAAATAGGCAAATATTCTGGCTCTTGACCCTTCCGCTCGAAGACAAAAATTACTTGGTCGCCATAGGGACGAAATTCACCGAAGGATGCGGTTGCTTTCGGGTAAGTAGGAGCACCACCCGTCACTGCTTTATCGAAAATTTCAGCGAGAGTCATAGCGGTCTTGGCGAGGGAACCCCCTAGATTTTGTGGGTCTCTCAAAACCGCGTCGGGCATTTGAGCTTGAAGCAGAGCGGTATAAATATCCGCAGCTTCTGCTCGATTTATTTTTTTCATTGTCAGAAAATCAGATTGTTAGTTTTGGTTTTGCTTCGGTCTCGGTATGCGCTCAGTCACAAGATGTTGTGGCTTAGCTGTGCGCGAATATCAAGATGTTGGGGTTGTAGAGGTTGAAGAAAGACAGAAACCAACTAAAATAGAATTGTTTTTGTTAATTCGTGGAGGTGGGAAGAATATGGTTGCACCCATATCCCTCCTCTGCCTTTCTCTAAGTCTTGTTATACGAAAAATCGTATAAACACAGTATAATGATGGTGGCTCAAAAATGCAATAAATTCGCTTTGAAAACTTTACGTACAAGACTAAAAATGTCTCAAACCCAGTTCGCTGAAGCGTTGGGGCTTAATCGCCAAGCCACGGTATCTGACTGGGAGAATGGGCGACATATTCCTGAGTGGATTTCTCGCGCCAAAATCCTTGATGCACTTTTGAAGGAAGCGGGGATGAGTTGGGAGGATATTCCCGAAGACATTACCGAGGATGTTGCTTAATGAGCAGAAGAGTGACAGTTATTCGTGGTTTACCACCCGACGATGGAGATGATGATATGTCAGAAGAGAAATTAGATCGTATTGAAGCGACTTTAGAGAGATTAGAGAAAGGTTTTAGCTCACTAAACGATAAAGTTGGTGATCTTGATACCAAAGTCGGGCGACTTGATACCGATGTCAGAGTTGTAAACGAGAGAGTAGATGCATACCAGAAAGCATCTCAGCAGGTGGTAAATCTTGCATTTAGCCTGATTGTTGCAGCGACATTGGCTATTCTCGTACCAGTAGTATTCAGTCGCTAGAAGTTCAAATAATGCAAAAGCAATATCAGGAAGAACATGTTTGGATGTTTGGGGAGGCAATATGCTTCTCCATTTTTATTAGATTAATTCTCGCTAACTTCGAGTATGTATCCAATAATTTTGACGAAATAACTGGCTTGATGGTGTTAATTGTTTGGATATTGTTGTTTCGATATGCCAAGAAGAAAACTATGACAATGGGGTCTGGATGGACTGCATTACGCCGTCATTCACTCTACAAAATTCTTTTGCCACTAATTGGAGTGTGGTTCATACTTGCCATCACCTTTAATTCAGACCTGATTGGATATCTAATAACTTTAATCTGCGCTGGGGTTGCATTCCAAGTCGATGCTCACAAGCGATTTAGCCGCTATAGCAAAACTGATATTAAATATTTAAAGACTCATGACTGGGAATACTGTGGGTCTATTCTTCAAAGAGAAAAAAATCAAACCTAAATATCTAAATAAAAACCCTCAGACAAGGCCGAGGGTTATTGGGGTGAAAACTTCTTCTTTTAAAAACTATCTAGACTCTCCAAGTAGAATGACACTTATTGCATTTTCGCCGTCCGTTTTTCTTGTCATGCCACTTCGTCCGGTGGCTGCCACATTCCGGACAAGAATAGGGGTCTTCAGTGGCTGGTTGGGAGTCTGGTGGCTGGTGGCTAAGCTGGTGGCTGTCCATGTCAAACTCCAGACTCCATATGCGTTTTAGCCAGTCGGTGGCTACTGATGGCTGCTCGGTGGCTATGTTGGTGGCTGGTGGCTGCCCGAAATCGTGTATTTGTTGAATTGGCAGTAAATGTTTAGGCGCTAAACCTTCTTTTTTGTATTCAGAATATTCCCCGTGCGTGGGATGAATTGCCAGAGAAGGGATTCCACCAGAGATGATAAAACAAGGGTAAGCTTGTTCGTTTAGGATTTTGTATTCTGCCGACTTTTTACCCCAGATTGTTTTTGCACGAGCTACAGCAGAAGTCCCTAGGTTAATAGAAGTAAAGCAGTCACGTTCTTGTGCATCAATTTTTTTATTTGTGACATTAGAAGTGTGACTAATAAATACTAAAGTCATCCCATATTTTCGCCCTTCCTTCCCTAGAACGGTTTGGACTTCGTGGAACAAGTCTTTATTCTTGAAATTCCGCTCGTAACTATCGGTTTCGTCCGCGACTAAGAAATAAGGAGCGCCAATATATTCCCGTTCCTCAGCTCTTCTAACTCTGGCTTTAAATTCATTTAAAGCATCAGCAAAAATCTTTTCGATTTCTGAATATTTAGAGACGGGTTTCAGCCCGCGATACTCAAAGCTACGATCAACCCCTGCATGCGGATGGCAGATGTCAATATTCGCGGGCTCTGATTGAGTAAGCCATCCTAGTGCCCACAAAGCCGTAGACGTTTTTGCAGAACCGGGGTTACCGAAAATTGCAATGCCCGTCGCCTCAGACCGTAGCCGTTGCCAGTCATAAATGGCGATTTCGTCATCATCACCATCGGCTTGGCTTACTTCTGCTTGGTTAGGCTTCCCGACAAACCGAGAAATAAAGTTGTCTTCGCGCAATACCTCACGGTAGCCGCTGTATTTCGAGAGATATTGCACCTCTCTGGTCTTGCCCACCGCCGTGGCGATCGCCCCTAATCCAAACAACCGAAACATTAACCGAGCTGAGATGCTGCCTTTTCCCTCAAAGGAGAGAAACGATGCTGATAAAGTACCAGCCGCAAAGAAATATAGCGTGGCGATCCATACCCAAGACCAACTAATCGAAAAGTCGTCATGTTCTTCTAACGGCTTATTTTGCAAATGTTTAAGCGAGACCAAGACCCACCCCCAAAGCAATTAATAAATTTCCAAAAAACCACGCCGACCGAAACCTTTCGGCATGATCTGACAGCCCCAAAACCACGCCGCTAATCACCGCCACCACAGCCCAAAAGATTAATGCCGCTGGGATGATTTCAGGTAATAATCTGGCGATTTCCGTGACAAAAGCAGAGAGGGCGATCGCCAAAAGACAGCCCCCCACCGCATAAGAAATAAAGTATTTAATCACTCGATTACCTCAAAATCTACGTCTATGATTTCGCTCGGTCTTTTACCGATTGGATCAGCATCGAGCTGCTGCTGATCATCTTTCGCCCCGCTTTCTGCCTCGACTCCAGCATTGCAGGGAGCTGCTTTTCCACTTGGTCATTCATTCCCTGAATGGTGGCGGTGATCGCCTTTTTGCTGGTGGATTTTACGAGTTTGAGCTGATGGTTTGTGATTTTCTTTTCAGCCGCCTCAATGACCCCAATTTGAGCCGTGACCAGCTTGGTCTCTCGCTCAATCCCAACAGTTTCCTGGCACAGCTTTAGCTCTTGTTTTTTGCGCTCTAACTTGCGCTTAGCACGGCGCTTACGTTCTGGTGTGTATCGACCTTTTCCAAACATGACTAATTGTTGTTAATAATTACTGGTGGCGGTGCTTGATTGTTAATAATTACCGGGGCTGAATCTTGATGCGTAAATAGGGCGATCGCAATTGCACACCCACCCCAAAACCACCACTCACCAAAGATATTAGGGACACCTGAGTCAGAGCCGGGATCGACCGGGATCGGCTCTGCATAATACTCGGTGTGGGTTACTGAACGTCTGACGATACCGTTTTTCTCCGACATTAAATAATCCTTTGCTAAGCCCCCATCCCCATCGAAAAATCAGGAAATAGGGGGCGTTGACTACAGCCTCCTAGCTGGCTGCTTTTAAAGCGAAAAGAGAAGAGGATGAACGAGGTGTTTCCGAGCCTGAAAACTTTGGGCTGTTAATTCCCTCCGTCACAGCATCAAGCGTTATTTCTAACTCTTCTTCGATACCCGAAAAATCACCTTGAAGAATTTCGTTAACACCTTGGACGATTCCACCAGCGGTATAACGCTTGGTTTCAACCCGCAAACGGTCACGAACACCGCCGAGTGGATTGTTCTCGGAAGGCGGAGAATCTTGGGTCTGTTCTTCCGCCTCGGGGCTAGGGGACTGAGTTTCTTGGTTTTTCTCGTTAGCCAGATTGATTGTTGCGTTATATCTTGACGACATTTTTAAATTTCTCCTTACAAACTGAGTGAATAGATAGAATTGCCTGCTGTTCTCCAACCGCATCCACGAGGCTCTTGTAACTTTTTAAAACCTCGAAAGATTCAGGTGAAAAATTCCTTTGGTAGGGCGAATAATTCCACCCTATAGGTTTAAGTTTGTTCAATACTCCTGTTATTCCCCGGAGCCTATCAGCCCCGATTTCCAAAGCCTCTAGAACTTCCTTTCGCCGATAAACAGGGTGGGTTTGCGAAACAATGGAGCAAGGTGTAAACACTTTTAAATCAGATTATTACCTCTTTTATTTCGTTTGCAATTTGATATTAAAGCGTTTACAAAATTCTGTAATCTGTTATCATGACAGACAAATAAAAACGCCCCCAAATCGACAATTGCGATGTCAACTGGAGGCTGACCAAACGCTAAGACTAAAGGAGAACTAGCGATGGCTAAGGATTATTCTAACCGTGGAATCACCTTTCAATCTATATCCCCAAAAGAATTTATCAATAACCTCATAATTCGCGGGATTGCAGAAACCAGAGACGAGGCGATCTCTTTTGCAGTATTTAACGGCAAACCTGTTCTAAATCGCCGCAGTTGGGATCGCGTTTGCTACGAGAATGGGAATTGGAGCGAGGGCACAGGCTTGAAGCTGACCATTATTTTCCAGTCACTAACTCAGAAGTCAGACCATTTGGTGGCATAGGGCGATCGCCTTTAGCCATGAGTCGAAGAAACTCATTGTAGTGAACCCCTTCATCAATCCAGTAACTGTAATAGCGATAGTGGATATCTAAGGTATGTCCCATTTGCTGTGCTGCCAGTGTGGGATGTAGACCGAATCGCAGTGACCGGATTGCCCAAGCATGGCGCAGACCGTAAGGCTTGAACCCCACAGATAGACGCTTATAAGCGTGGGTAACCCGATTCCCAAGATCCGAATTCGTTTTCCCGCTGCAATTCGGCGGATGCAGCGTCGAAAGCTTCCACTCTTCTGCCCACTCTAGGAAAAAAGGGAATACGATTCGTCCACCCGTTTTGCCGTCATTAACTTGAACCAGCGGAAACCGGGAAACGTCGGCATAGAAGATTTCGTGGTTCCGCAGCCCATAACAAGCCTGAAGTGCAAAGGCCCATGCCCACTCCTTTGACTCTGAAGCGATTCGAGCATAGGCTGCGGCGATCGCCTCATCTGTGGGGATATCCCTCGGCAACAGCTTGCGAACCCCATACCGACCAGTCAGAGATCTGAAGTCATTCTCAATCCCCAGATAATCGGAGAAGCACGCACAGGCTAAGGCCGCACGGCGACGGCTACGGGTGTCCGGTTCCGTTGACAGGATGACTTTTCGCATCTCTTCGGTGTCGAGATTTTTGAGCTTTTCCAACACACTCAAATATTCGTGCTTAAAGGTTTGGGAGGTTGTCTGAGTCTCTTTTCGAGTTGAAAAATAATGCCCTCGAAAGGCGGCGATCGCCTCTTCCGGTGATTCGGGTTCCCGTGCCTGCTTTTTCTGAACATAAGGTGACCAGTCGAACTCGCCGCAAACATTTAGGGTTCCGATTTTTTTCGCTTCTTTGAGAGCAAATTTCAGCCCATCAGGATTCGCGTAAACTCCCAAACTAAGATTTTGCTGGTGCGGCTTCTGACGCTTTGACTTAGGCTTTGGTGGCAAAGTACCACGCAAATACAAGCGTTTCCCCCGCCGCTCAATAGAAATTCCACAATTAAAATCAATCAATTTCTGATTTGCAGATCTCAGCAAATCGTCAAAATCACGCTTCATTGGCTTCACTAAAGTTTCACTAATTTGAAGCGCACAGCCAACGGTATACAGCGGATTACAGCGGATTCTTTTTGCGGAATCCAAAACAGCAAAAACTTCCAAGGGAAATCCTGAAAGCCTTGCTACGCGAACTTTTTCATAAGTGGCTCGAGGCAGATTTGAACTGCCGACCTTGGGCTTATGAGTCCCCTGCTCTAACCAACTGAGCTACCGAGCCGAATCAAAACCGTAAACAAGTGTAGCAACTTCAAACAGTATCGTCAATACAAAATCTAGAAAAATTCAAATCTTTTTAATTTTGCGGGGTTGCTAAGCCACTTAGATTGATGGCAATCCTAAAAATTAACTGGCAAGAAAAAAGTGCGGTTCGTTTGTCTGTACCTTGACTTCGACGCGGGAGCCGACCGGAACCATTGTTTGAATGCCTGTACGAGCGTGGAGATATTTGCCTGAATCCGTTTGCAGACAATAGCGATATTCTCTGCCTAGAAACTGACGCTCTCGCACCACGACTGGCGCTTCTGCTTGGGGAATGAGCTCTAGCTCTTCTTCGCGCACCATTAGCTCGCCCTCAGCAATATCAGTCGGTGTTATTGCTGTAACTCGAAACTTCCCAATCTCTGTCTCCCAAGTATCACCACTAATCTTTGCGGGTAAGAAATTCGCTTGGGTCACAAATTCGGCGACAAACCTTGAGGATGGGTGAGTGTAGATTTCTTCTGGTGTACCTAACTGCTCCATTCTCCCGGCTCGCATCACAGCAATACGGTCAGAGATAGCAAGGGCTTCCTCTTGGTCGTGGGTAACGAAAATTGCGGAAATCCCAGAGGCTTTAATAATTTGGCGAATTTCTTGACGTAAATGGTGGCGAACCTGAACGTCTAGGTTACTGAGTGGCTCGTCTAGCAAAATCAAGGCGGGACGGGGGGCAAGGGCACGGGCAAGGGCAATGCGCTGCTGCTGACCGCCAGAAAGCTCGTGGGGATAGCGGTGTTCTAGTCCTGCGAGACCGACTAGCGTAAGAGTTTCTTGAATCCGTTGTTTTATAGCTTGTTTAGATAATTTCTGGTTGCGATGACGGAGACCAAAGGCGATGTTGTCGGCGATCGTGAAGTGGGGAAACAAAGCGTAATCCTGAAATACCATGCCTGTGTTGCGTTGTTCCGGCGGGATATTTCGTTCTGGGGTACTGACAATCTCTGAATTTAGAGCAATGTGTCCTTCGGTGGGGGTTTCGAATCCGGCAATCAATCTAAGTAGCGTTGTTTTGCCGCAACCGGAGGGACCTAATAAACCTAAAATTTCCCCTTGTTGAAGCTGAAAGTTGATGTGACTGAGGGCTGGTGTTTCGTTTGTCGCAAAAACTTTGCAAAGATCTTCAATCTGTAAAATGGGGGCTGAATTCATTGTGGGTGGGCTTCGGGTCTACTAAAGGTAACAAGCTGCGATCGCCAACTCGAATATTAGCAGAACAGCAAATAAGAATTATTCTCAACAGTATCATCTTAACATAACTAAACTTAGAATTTTGAATTTGGCACTCGACGGGAAAAGCTGCTATTGCCAACTTTTGCGGTGCGGTGATCGCTTTTTTTAGTGATGGTAAGTTGGTTGGCGATCGCCGATTTTGGTGTGTCTCGCGAAAAATTACGCGGTAAGCTAGGGATGTAAAATAGAGAACTCAAAAAATCACGAAACATTAATGAATCTACCGAAAAATCTTGAGGCACTGGAGAGCGGACGTTTGGCTTGGAGTATTGCTGAGGCAGCAGACGACCGAAAGGCTGAAAATATTGTCTTGTTGAAGGTTAATGAAGTGTCTTATTTGGCAGATTTTTTTGTGGTCGCGACGGGCTTCTCTCGTACCCAAGTGCGGGCGATCGCCGACTCTATCGAAGATAAATTAGAGGAAGAATTTGGTAGAACACCAATCCGCAAAGAAGGTCGTAATGATGGCGTTTGGATTCTGCAGGACTATGGTGAAGTGATTGTCCATGTTTTCTTACCCCAAGAGCGGGAATTCTATAACCTTGAAGCCTTCTGGGGACATGCTGAAACAATTGAGTATCAGCCAGCTTTGTCTTGATGTTTGGTGATTGTGAATGAATTAAAAGCTAATTCTCACAATGCTTGTCGACAGTTCAAATAATCTAAAACTCCTAGTGAGTACAGCGTTCCTGAGATATCGAGGGACGTTTTTTTATGAGATAGAGTTCATAAAACTTGATATTAGACTTCCTCGCAAAGATTTCAAAATCATGCTTTTGATACATAAAACCATCTCTTTTAGATGAAAACCATGCTGTTTTAAAAGAGAATCACATCAGAAGGGTGAGTTTACACAAGAAAAACTTTAGTGAATTTTTTTGGCGATCGCCACCATTTATACCCTTTAATATTTTTTTAAGACATACAATTCAAGCGTGGCAAATTCCAAGTGTTAACTATGTGAAAATGACGCTTTTGTTTTGCCCGTAGCATCGACTGTTATGGATTGTCGTTGGGGGGAGAGAGGGTTTATGAACGTTCAACAACTATTGAGAGCCTACGAGCATGGCGAGCGAGATTTCTCTGGCATCGACCTACAGGGTCAAGACCTTAGCGGCGAAACCCTTGTTGGTGTAGATTTCCGGGGCGCCAATTTAATGGGCACAAACCTCAAACGAACTTTTTTAATTCGAGCAAATCTCTCTGGCGCATTGATGAACTGGGCAAATTTGTCCCACGCTAAACTCAACGACGCTAAATTTGCCGACACAGATCTCACCAAAGCCGATCTTCAAGGGGCGTTTATGGTGAACACCAAGTTCCCTCGGGGACGTTTGTGCGGCGCTAAATTAAATCATGCCAACTCCCGTGGTGCGAATTTTTGGGGAGCGAACCTCTGTGGTAGCGATTTGATGGGGATTAATTTGCGTCAATCAAATCTTAACGGCGCCAATATGAAGTGGACAAACTGTAAAGCAGCTCGTTTTAGCCACGCCAAGCTCTATGGTGCAACCCTACAGGATTCTGATTTTAGTGGCTCCTTCTTGAAAGATGTGAACTTTGAAGGCATGGATTTAGAAGGATTGAATTTTTCTGAAGCAACCATTCAGGGGACAAATTTTATTAACGCCAATCTTCGTCACTGTAATTTTAGAGAAGCCCGGATCAGCTATTCTTATTTCAATCAAGCGGATATCCGCTACGCAAACTTTGCTAATGCCCAGCTTGAAAACGTCGAACTTGATGCCTCTTTAATGGCGCAAACAAATTTTGCCAATACAGACTTTGCCGACAATACCGAAGCAATAACTTCTGATATTTCATAAAAATTGCCTACAAGAGATAGGGCTAAGACTTTGTTTTATTAGTGAAAAAAGATACTAGGCGATCGCCTACTGATGATTTTGCGTGCCAGTTAGCAAGTAGAGCGAGAACAAACAAGTTAAGATTAGGGACTGATCCACAATACTAATCATTGCAAGCATAATCATTTCGCCATGCTGAGAACTCCCGTCGATTTTCAAGATGAATTTGATGTGATCGTTATCGGTGCAGGACATTCTGGGTGTGAAGCAGCTCTCGCTGCGGCTCGTTTAGGATGCCGCACGTTGATGCTGACCTTGAACCTCGACAAAATCGCATGGCAACCCTGCAACCCAGCTGTCGGTGGTCCCGCGAAATCTCAGCTTACCCATGAGGTCGATGCCCTCGGTGGTGAGATTGGCAAAATGGCGGATCGCACCTATCTCCAAAAACGTGTGCTCAATTCTTCCCGAGGGCCTGCGGTCTGGGCATTACGTGCGCAAACAGATAAGCGGGAATATGCGGCGGTCATGAAGGTGATCGTCGAAAACCAAGAGAATTTAGTTATCCGAGAAGGGATGGCGACAGACTTGGTGCTCGGCAATAACGACGAGATTTGTGGCGTACAAACCTATTTCGGCACTTGTTTCGGCGCAAAAGCTGTTGTTCTGACAACCGGAACATTCCTCGGCGGCACCATTTGGATCGGTAATAAATCAATGCCTGCGGGTCGTGCGGGAGAGTTTGCCGCGGTTGGGATGACCGAAACCCTCAATGAGCTGAGTTTTGAAACGGGTCGTCTCAAAACAGGGACTCCGGCGCGGGTCGATAAGCGTTCCGTTGACTACAGCAAGATGGAAGAACAGCCAGCCGACGAAGAAATTCGGTGGTTTAGTTTTGATCCAGAGGCATGGGTAGAGCGAGAGCAAATGCCTTGTTATCTAACGCGTACGACAAAAAAAACGCACCAAATTATTAAAGACAATCTGCATCTATCACCGATTTATGGTGGTTTTATCGACTCTAAAGGACCTCGCTATTGCCCCAGCATCGAAGACAAAATTGTCCGTTTTGCGGATAAAGATTCCCATCAAATTTTTATTGAGCCGGAAGGTCGCACTATTCCAGAGCTGTATATTCAGGGCTTTTCGACGGGCTTACCAGAAAATCTCCAACTTCAGATGCTGCAAAGCTTGCCGGGAATGGAAGACTGTGTAATGCTTCGTCCTGCCTATGCGGTGGAGTATGACTATTTGCCTGCGACTCAATGTTTTCCGACGCTAATGACAAAGAAAGTAGAAGGTCTATTTTCTGCGGGCCAAATTAATGGCACAACGGGCTATGAAGAAGCAGCGGCCCAAGGTTTGGTTGCTGGGGTTAACGCGGCAAAGTTCGCTCAGGATAAAGAGATGGTTGTTTTCCCACGGGAGCAAAGTTACCTCGGTACGCTCATCGATGATCTCTGCACGAAAGATCTCCGGGAACCTTACCGGATGCTTACATCCCGCTCTGAATATCGCTTAATTCTTCGATCTGATAACGCCGATCAACGCTTAACGCCCCTCGGTCGTGAAATCGGTCTAATTGGCGATCGCCGTTGGAATTTGTACCAGCAAAAACAGGCAAACATTACTGCTGAAAAAGAACGTCTCCATACCCAGCGTGTTAAACAGCTAGACGAGCTTGGGCAGCGCATTGCAAAGGAAACCGGTAATAAGATTAAGAGTTCGGTGACCTTGGCGGATTTATTACGTCGCCCAAAGTTTCACTATGCAGACCTAGAGCATTATGGTCTGGGTGACGAGAGTCTGACTAAGTCAGAAAAAGAAGGCGCAGAAATTGATATTAAATACTCGGGTTATATCAAGCGTCAGCAAAACCAAATTGATCAAGTGAGTCGCCACGCAAATCGCAAATTACCAGAAACTTTGGATTATTTGACGGTCGAAACCTTATCGATGGAAGCCCGAGAAAAGTTGAATAAGGTGCGTCCTTTAACGATTGGTCAGGCAACTCGTATTGGTGGCGTTAATCCTGCCGACATTAATGCACTTTTAGTTTTCCTAGAAGTACAAAATCGTCAAACAGTTAAGTCCTAAAAGGATTGCCAAACTGACTTGCAAGTCAGTGACAAAGAAAATTCGACTTTTTTCTTAAGTTATTTCGAATAAGTGTTAGAGGATTGATGACAAAAGCGATAGTCGATAATCCGCTCATTAAGACTTTTTCCTTGTGGGATATCATGACTTCAGAAATTCTGCCTCCCCTATGGAATGTTGCATTGTTCAACATTAACACCTGATTCGGTTTTAATTCTGGTACTAAACGATTCTCTAACCATACTTCAAACACTTGTCTTGTACAGGGGTTTTCCACCTTTGCTTTGAGACTGTCGCAATAGTCGTATTGCCATTTGTCCCTCATCGATCCCTGATTTGTTGTAGTAGACCATCTGTTATGGTTTCAAATGAGTTAACTATTTTCTTCTAAATATAGTCTCTTCGATCAAGAACTAAAGGTTTCTTTCTTGGGAGGTGAAAGGAGTGATTCATCCGTTTTGCGAAGCTTGTCGCAACCTCTTCCGCCTTCGTCACCTTCCCCAAGGAGGACAATCAAAAACTCTAGGAGCTATTCGAAATTACTAAACCTGTCGCTTCTGCTCATCCCTTTCCCGATAGCCATAGAGCTTTTTCTCGAGTAAAGCCGATCTTTTTTCTTCAGTATTCTAGAGATAGTCTGACAACTCACCTTACTTGGCCATAATGCTGCCAGTTATGTCTATGTTTTATCAGCATTGGAGCGTACAAGGCTTTCAAATTCTTGCAAGTCTGTAACTGCTTTGACCGTAGCCTTTTTTGATAGCTAGTCTTCGCACTATAGCTTCCTGTTTACTCTCAACGTTGTATCTAGAGATAAAGACTGCTAAGGCTGATATTAAACATTGCACAGACTTCCTGTTTGGGAATATTTTATTCCACTATAGCAAGAGCTTTATGGCATAAGTTGTGATTATATGTGGCAAGCATTTTCTCTTGTCATAACGACTTTCATTCTAATTCTAAAGTTGCCGATCTATCGCTATACAATTTTTTCGTGAAATTTCTTGACGATAAGAGCTGCAGCGGTAGAACCACCTAGCTTTTTGTATAACGTGCTCGTCGGATTACCCTTCTCAAGAGTTCGCAACAAACTCATGCTAATGAGGAGCAATTTACAGATCCGCAAAGCCTTTTTTCTTCTTGTTTTTTTTCTTTTTCTTACGTCCACCACCGCGACCGGGGCGACCACCCATGCCGGGCATTCCGGGCATGCCGCCACCAAACATATCGCCAAGACCGCCCATACCACCCATTCCGGGCATGCCACCACCTTGACCCATTTGCTGCATCATTTTCCGCATGCGAGTAAAGTCTGTGATGAGCTTCGACACATCTTTATCGGACATGCCAGAACCCTTAGCAATACGGGTACGACGCTTAGGTGTCTGGGCAAGTAGGTCTGGATTTTTCCGCTCTTCTTTCGTCATGGAGTTGATCATCACTTCCACGCGCTTGAGCTGTTCTTCACCCTGCTCTAGCATGCCGCTATCGAGCTTGCTACCCATACCGGGAATGAGCTTCATCAAGCCGCCCAGCGAACCCATATTCTTTAGTAGGCGCATTTGCTTGAGGAAATCGTCAAAGTCAAACCGTGCTTCAAGGAGCTTCGACTGCATTTCCTCGACATCGGATAGATCAATCGCCTCTTGAGCTTTTTCAACAAGGGTAAGGACATCACCCATATTGAGAATTCGGGATGCCATCCGGTCGGGATAGAACGGATCAAGGGCTTCAACTTTTTCACCAACACCGATAAATTTAATGGGTTGACCCGAGATCATTCGTACGGATAACGCCGCACCACCACGGGTATCACCATCCATTTTGGTGAGGATTGCACCAGTAACACCAATTTCTGTATGGAAAGTACGCGTTAGGCTTGCGGCTTCTTGGCCTGTCATCGCATCGACAACAAGCAAAGTATCGTCAGGCTGAATGGTTTCTTTAATTTGCTTCAGCTCGCCCATCATGTCGGCATCGATCTGCAAGCGACCTGCCGTATCCACGATAACGTAATCAACGCCTAATTCTTTACCTTTCTCGATACCTTGGCGGGCAATTTCGACAGGGTTTGCATCACTACCGAGGTCGAAGACGGGAACCTTGATTTGTTCACCCAGGGTTTTAAGTTGATCGATCGCCGCCGGACGATAAACGTCAGTTGCAACCATCAGGGCTGTTTTTTCCTGTTTACGTAGGAAAAGAGATAGCTTCGCAGTCGCAGTGGTTTTACCTGTACCTTGCAAACCCGCCATCAAAATGACGCTGGGTTTATTGTTGCGGGTGGTAAAAAGAATCTCCCGGTCTCCGTCATTGTCGAGGTCGGC
>CAZXBK010000010.1:0-41647 GCA_964638765.1 uncultured Synechococcus sp.
CGCCATGATTATCCGGTGCTCGTTGATGGTCAAGCGGTTGGTTTGGTCACCAGCGGTACAATGTCGCCGACTCTCAATAAGGCGATCGCCCTTGCTTATTTACCTAGAGAACTCGCGAAAAAAGGTCAAGCAGTAGACATTGAAATTCGCGGAAAGCTTTACCCTGCCAAAGTTGTGAAAAAACCCTTCTACCGCTCACCATCGCGTTAAATAGGATTAAAAATTGTGGTTATGTTTTGCTTTCTCCGTAAGATTTATCAAAATGGAAGAAAGACCACTTGTGGAAACAACAACAATGAATAAATATTTATGCGGTTTAACCCTCGCGGGTTGTATGTCGGCGGCGATCGCCCCTGTTGCTGATGCTGCCCCTGCAAAAATTTGGACAAGCTGGCAGGAAACTAATCTGACCCAAACTCAATGTATGTCTAGAGCTGAGCGAGCGATTCGCGACCTCGGTTATAACTACGAAGTTCTACAGTCAGGTGTCTATGGCGAAGATGGTGACTACAGCGTCACGATCCGTTGTACGACAGAGTGGAACTTTATTTTCTTTATCGCGACTCATCCCAATACCGACTGGGCGGCAGATGAACTAAACTTTTTGATCGATACTTTTTAGCGATCGCCGATATAAAAAAATTCACGTTATGATAAGCTGTGCTACGAGCAAAATCAGTAGCATTTTTGGAGAGGTGGCAGAGTGGTTGAATGCGCCTGACTTGAAATCAGGTTTAGGGTCAAACCTAACGGGGGTTCGAATCCCCCCCTCTCCGCTCTTAAAGACATACGAACTTTTGACATTTCAGCATTATTTTTCAGGGCTGAATTCAGGCTTTGCATTAGTTGGAAAAAAGAGCGAGGGAGCCACGGAGAACTCGGTACACGGTGATAAATACCCTAGAGATACCTCGATACAGAACCGCTCGTTTTCTACTCCTGTCGTTTCTCTCCCTGTCCCCGCTTCCCTGCACTTGCCGTGTCTTTCCCATATTTTTTGTCTTTTTTGTTGCAACCCTAGAGCTGTGACAGTTTGTGTTCCGTCATAAATTTAATATCTAGTTTCGGAGTCCTTAGGCAGAATAAAAGGACAGTCGTCCAGACCCTAGTTTTGAGTCTATGTCTAAGCCTGATTTCTTTCCGACACAAACACAACCGATGCTTGTCCGTTTCGTGCAAAGTATTTCCTACTGGGTTGGACGATTTAAGTATCAGTTGAAATTGCGCGTTAGCGAAGCAGATATCGGCAAGGTTCGTGAATTAGGGGATGCACGTATTGTCCTAATGCCAAATCACCCGACCTTTGATGATGGTTTAGCGGTATTTCTATTTGCGACTCAGCTCGGCGAAATTTTTAATTATTTAGTTGCCCACGAAAATTTTGACGGTTGGCTCGGTAAGTTTTTGCCTAAGATGGGTTGTTATTCGATCCGTCGTGGATTGGGCGATCGCCGCAGTATTTCCCACACCTTAGAGCTGCTAAAAGAAGAGCGGGCGAGAATGGTGATTTTCCCGGAGGGTGGGTGTTCCTTCCAAAATGATGCGATTATGCCGTTTCGGACTGGCGCAATTCAGCTGCCCTTTCAGGCGATGCAGTCCATTGCGAAAAAAACAAAAGAATTTCCCCCCTGCTATCTGGTACCAATTAGTATCAAGTACCGCTATCTCAAATCGGGGAAAGACATTATTGCCAAGAGCCTCCAAAATCTCGAAAATCATTTTGGGATTAAGCCAGACTCTAAAGATTTTTATCCGCGCTTACGCCGTGTCTCCGAAGCCGTAATGTCTCGGCTAGAGGATGAATATAATATCGAACCGCCCGCCGATGCTGATTGGAATGATCGCATTAATCTCACCCGTCAAACCGTGCTAAATCTTTGCCAAGAGCAGCTAGATATTTCTTTTCCAGAGGATTTTCCGTTGCGGGAACGAGTCTATAAAATGCAGGCTTTACTTATCGAAAAAGCCGATGATGAGTTTGCCCTTGACCTCAAAACCCACGAAAAGCTTTATCAATCGACCATGAGGCTGCTCAATTTTGATGCTATTTATGATGGTTATGTTGGTGCTTATCCCACGCCAGAACGGTTTATTGATACCCTTACTCGTTTAGAGCGAGAGGTCTTTGACGTCGAAATTCCGAAACCAAAGGGATTGCACGAAGCGTGGCTTAAGGTTGGTGAACCGATAAATATCAAAGATTATGCTGACCAGTACAAAAGCGATCGCCAAGGGACTATTGCGCAACTGACGGAGAAAATGCAGTTTGAAGTACAAAATAATCTACTAGAGATGATGCTGGAGGATCGCCCAGCGCTAGATTCAATTGGTGTCAAGATTCCAGCGGAATAGGGTAAAAACTTTCAGTAGAATAGGAATCTAAGCTAAGGTTCCAAAAAGCTCTTCTCGAAAAATAATTTCGAAGCTTTAAAATTTGAGGACTATACGGATAACTCCGACAATCCTTGATAACGTAAATAGAACTTGGGGGCGATCGCCGCTAACCCTTGTCTTTGCAAATCTGCACCCAAACATGTGAGGGACAATACCCGTGGATGCTGCCAGCCAACAAAAAATTCTCGGCTACTTTATCGAAGAAGCAAAAGAGCACCTAGAGACGATTGAACAGGGCATTCTCGATCTCAGTAGTGCGGCCGACGATAGTGAGCAAATGAACGAACTTTTTCGGGCAGCCCACTCGGTTAAAGGTGGCGCGGCGATGTTAGGTTATTCCAGCATCCAGAAGACTGCCCACCGTCTCGAAGATGGTTTTAAAATTTTTAAGGAAAATACGATTGCGGTTGATCAACAGCTCGAATCTTTATTTCTAAGCGCCTACGATATTCTGTCTGCTCTACTAGACAAACTCCAAAGTCCCTATGGTCTGAAGGATGAAGAAGGGCAGGAGATGGTCAAAGAAGCGGAGCCACAATTCGCTGAGCTCCAGTCCTATCTAGAAAGCCTTGCCCGTGGTGAAATGCCGGCACCCAGTAGCTCTGGCGCAGTAGCATCGTCTGGCCCGGCCATTGGCGAACAACTGCGGGATCACCTCCGTCAAATGTTGTCTATTTTCAAGAAAGAAGCATCCCCCGAAAATCGTCAGCAGTTACAAAAGGTTTGTGTCGGCTTAGCAAAACTAGATAAAGATACCAAAGCTTGGCAAACCATCCTCAAAGCTGCCCATAAGGCGATCGCCAATCCTAGTCATTCTTTTAATTTATTGGCGCCAGTGGTGATCAAGGAAATCAAAATCGCTGGGGATCACCTTGACCTTGATGAACCTGAAAAAATTGCCCTCAGCCCCGAGCTGAAGAATTTGGCTGTCGCAAAAATGCCCCAGATTTTAGTGCCTGTCGATCCGAACCACGCGGCAAAAGCTCTTGCCAAAGCCTTTAACCAAAAGCAGATTGGCCAGCTTGTAAAAATTCTCAGCAGCAAAAAGTAGATTTATTTATCCATTAGCCCTTGCAGAATAGCGAGATTATTACCGGCGATCGCCTCTAGATTGTCGGTTATTTTTTGGATATCCCAGTCCCACCAAGCAATGCTTTCTAGCTCTTCAATTACTTCGTCTGTGAAACGCTTTTTGATTAATTGCGCTGGATTGCCACCGACAACGCCATAAGCTGGCACATCTTTTGTCACCACAGATTTTGCAGCGATGATTGCGCCATTACCGATCTGAACACCGGGCATAATCACGCTCTCGTAACCAAGCCACACATCATTCCCCACCACAGTGTCACCCTTGTGGGGATATTCGTTTTGCTCTGGCATTACCCGTGCCCAGTCTGCCCCAAAAATTTCAAAGGGATAGGTCGAGAAACCCGACATTTTATGATTTGCCCCATTCATAATGAATTTCACACCACGGGCGATCGCGCAGAACTTACCGATAATTAGGCGATCGCCGACAAACGGAAACAGATAGAGTACATTGCGCTCAAAATTTTCTGAATCCTCTGGATCGTCGTAATAGGTGTAGTCGCCAATAACAATTTGCGGATTATTGACTGTATTTTGAATAAAACAAACCTGTGGAAAATTCGGTAAGGGATGTTTTTGCGTTGGATCTGGATAGGCCATTTCACTAAACTCCCAATAAAAATACAGGATTGAAAGGTGCTTATTCCCCTAGCATATGGAGACGATGCAAACCGGCATACAAACCGTTAAGTTCTAAAAGTTCTTCATGGTTACCCGTTTCAACAATTTCCCCTTGCTTAAGCACGATGATTTTATCCACATCGCGAATGGTCGACAGTCGGTGGGCAATAATAATTGCGGTACGTTCCTCTAAAAGTTGTTCTAACGCTGACTGGATAAGAGCTTCAGTACCAACATCAAGGCTGGCTGTCGCTTCATCCAGCACCAAAATTTTCGGGTCACGGATGGCAACTCGGGCAAAAGCTAATAGCTGTTTTTGTCCGCCAGAGAGATTCGTTCCTCGCTCCCGTAAGGCAGTGTTGTAACCCCTTGGTAGTTCTTCAATTAAGGCATCGACATTGGTGACTTGGGCAGCTTTTTGGACTTCCTCAAAGGGATAATCTTCACCGAGGGTAATGTTACGCTGCACATCGCCAGTAAACAAAAAGCTTTCTTGTAAAATTACGCCAATATGTCGCCGCAGTTCTCCTTGAGGAATGTCACGGATATCAACGCCATCAACGAGAATGCGTCCTTCCGTTGGGTCATAGAGACGACAAAGCAGCCGAATGATCGAGCTTTTTCCTGCGCCAGTGGGGCCAACTAGGGCAATTTTTTCGCCGGATTTAATCTTGAAATTGAGATTTTTTAGGACGTATTCGCCGGGCTTGTAGCCAAAGGAAACATTATCGAAAATGATTTCGCCTGATGCGGTTTCGTCTAAGTTTGCGGCGTTGAGAGCATTTTTGTCGCGATCTTTGATTTCGATGGGCTGGGACATTAGCTCATTAATCCGCTCGATCGCCGTAAAGCCCGATTGGAACATCGTAAATTTATCGGCAAACTGACGCAGAGGATTAAACAAACGTTGGGAATAGAGAATGAATGCCGCCAACACACCGAAGCTCAATGTGTCTTGGTAAATAAACCAACCACCCAGCCATAACACCCCGGCGATCGCCACCAATGCGATCCACTCAAGGGTTGCAGAAACGGCCGAGTCATGGAAAATCGTCGTATTAACAGCGTCTTTGTAGCGGTCATTTACGGAGCGAAACATTTCGGAATTAAGCTTTTCGCGACGAAAAAGTTGCACGACATTAATACCTGCCACATTTTCCTGAAGCATCGCATTCATTTGAGAAAGCTCTTCCCGCGCTTGGTAATTGGCTTTGCGGTACTGCGCTTGGAAATAAACAATCAAAAACGCGACTGGCACCAACATTAAGAGTAGTAAGCTTGCGAGTTGCCATTGCAAAGTAAAGATGGTGCCGATAATTACCAGCAGGTAAATAATGTCACTGAGAATGCCGATCGCCCCACTGGCAAAAACATCTCCAAGGGCTTCCACATCGTTCGTTAGACGGGTGACTAGCTTACCGACGGGCATCCTATCGAAAAATCGAGAAGATAAAGAAGTGACGTGATCAAATAAATCTTGCCGAACTCCCGCAGTAATTTCTTGGCCGACTTTCTGCACCAAAAATCCCTGCAACGATGCAAATGCTAAACGAATCAGGATCGTGGCTAGGAGAATCAAAATTAGACGATTTAAGCCATCGGCAATGGATAAATCTTGCAAAAATGACCAAACATCTTCTTCTCTCAATAAAGAAATTGCCTGACCCACAATCAAAGGCTGTACAGCTCCGGCGATCGCCAAAGGGACAAGGAGAAAAATTGAGGCAACGAGGGTGACAATATTGCGTTTTGCGTAGGGAATCAGCTTCCCGGCTAATTGCCAGTCGTTATTGTCTTTTGGTCTTGCCTTTGATGCGATCGCCATTCTTGCTCTTCATGAAATCCAGACATCTAGTATATCGGGCTATCACTGTAGAGGTGAGTCAATTGGTCATCGGTAACGGTGGCGGCGGGCTGGTCAAAGAGGATTTTTCCTTGCTTTAAACCGATTAGGCGATCGCAGTGACTTTTTGCAAATTCTAGTGAGTGCAAACTCACCACCAATGTCTTACCTCGGCGATCGCACAGATCAGAAAGCAAATCCATCATGTCGCGGCTGAGTTGGGGATCAAGACTGGAAATCGGTTCGTCCGCCAAAATAATTTCTGGATCTTGGATTAAAACCCGCGCTAGGGCAACCCGTTGTTTCTGACCGCCGGAGAGGTCACTAGTTTTCGCGTACATCTTCTCAGGAATACCGACTTGTTCTAAAGCTTGTTCTGCTCGCTTTTGATCTAGGGGAAAAACTAATGAAAAAGCGGCTTTCAGGAATGACCAACGCCCCAAATTTCCGGCATTGACGTTATGGACAACCGCCAAACTTTCTACCAAATGCCGTTGCTGATAAATTGTGCCAATTTGTCGCTGGATTTTGCGCCGTCGTTTGCCCTTGAGTTGCGCGAAGGATTCGTCCCAGATTTTCAGATCACCCGTTGTGGGTTGCCATTGACCATTGAGCAAGCTAAGTAAAGTACTTTTTCCTGCGCCACTAGAACCGATTAGGCCAACTTTTTCTCCTGCCGAAATTTCAAAATTCAGGTTGCCCAAGACTGTCGCCTCACCTAAATCTAAACTGACTTTCTGACAGGAAAAGATTGATCTCATTGTTTGCCCAAGAAATTTCCAACATTGTAGGGGCGTTTCGGGAAACGCCCACCGTTAACTGTCGCAACATAGGAGTAGTCCGTGGGCTGGAAAAGTAAACTCTGGGTCAATCCCGATTGACTTCCATAAAAAACGATGATTTGACTGGCGATCAGCTTCCTATTTTTTCTGAAGAATTTGAGCCACAGTTAATTTTTGGTCGGATGGATAACGTTGAAGTAGTGGTGAACTGATTACATCTGAGCCCTCAAAAACAGATTCGTCGTATAGTCCTTCATTCATCACCAAAATAGTTACTTTGCCACTAATGGGATCGACAATCCAATATTCTGGAATGCCTTGAGCCTGATATTGTGCCCGCTTGTAGCGATAATCTCGATTAATGTTTGTTTGTCCCGGGGAAACCACCTCAATGACTAAATCTGGCGGTGGCATATCCTGCGTAATCGTTGATCGCTTCGTATTTTCAAGAGCAAGGGCAGCTTCTTCTGAAAGAACCATTAGATCGGGCACTCGCAAAGATACCTTTGCAGAAGCCACAGCTACTTCGGTCTTCTGACTGAGTAAGTAGTAAGGAATCCCAATTTGCGCCAGATAAATGTACAAAAATGAGGCGATACGGCGATTTAAATCACATTCCGGCGGCATTTCTAGCCATTCTCCATTTTCTAACTCATAAACTGCACCATCATCAGGTTGACTTTCGAGATATTCCGCAAGGGTTTTGGTTTTTTGGGCGACGGCAACCATTGTGTTTTCCCTCTAGCATTACAACACTTATGTTTGATTTTATCTGCTCCAACCAATTGTCGTAGGGGCGTTTCGAGAAACGCCCACAGTTAACTATCGCTACCAAGAATTTGGTCACGGGCTGGAAAAAACCTAAAGAAAAGACGATCGCCCTACAATAGAGCTTGTAATAAATCGCAACATTTGCCGCTGCCATGTCCTTCCACGTCTCAGCTTGGTCGATCAAAAATCCGGTTCCGACCCTCGTGGCGTTTATCATCATGTCGATTGTGGGGGTTTACGCCTTCCTTAATTTGGGCATCGATAACACGCCAAATATTGATATCTCGGCAGTCATCGTCAATGTGGCGCAACCCGGCGCAGCTCCCGAGGAAATCGAGACAGAAATTACCAAGAAAATTGAGGATGCGGTAGCGAGTTTGCCGGATATCGATCAGCTCACCTCAACTGTGACGGACGGTAGCTCCCAAACGGTAGTGAATTTTGAGCTGGGCACAGACACTGACCAAGCGACTAATGATGTGCGTAATGCGATCGCCGAAATTCGGTCTTCGTTACCCCAAGATATTACTGACCCTGTGGTGCGAAAGCTGGATTTTGCCGGGGGCGCAGTGATGACTTATGCCGTGTCCTCTGACCAACGTGATGTGGAAGAACTCAGTGATCTCATCGACAGGACGATTGGGCGCGAACTGGTAAATGTAAAGGGCGTTGCGGAAATTGAACGATTAGGTGGCGTTGACCGGGAAATTCGCGTCGATCTCGATCCTCAACTCCTTCAAGGTTTAGGCATTACAGCGACTCAGGTCAATGACCAAATTGCAAGGTTTAACGTAAATCGTCCCGGCGGTCGGGTTGAATTGGGTGGTAGTGAGCAAAATGTTCGTACCCTCGGTAGCGCCAGAAATATTCAAGAGTTGCAGCAATATCCAATTTTGTTGCCTAATGGCGATCGCGTTGCTTTAGAAGCTTTAGGAAGTGTCGAAGATAGTTTTAGAGAACCCCGTGTTGCCGCAACTTTAGATGGAGAAGCGGTTGTTGCTTTTTCTGTCTTACGGAGTCCTGGTAGCACTGTTGTCGGTGTGGATGAAGGGATTCGGAAGGCGATCGCCGAGCTAGAAAAAACTCTGCCTGAAGATTTGCAATTTGAACTAATTTTTACCCGCGCCAACGAAATTCAAGCATCCTATGACGGCACGATCTTGGCATTAGCCGCAGGTTGTATTTTGACCGTGCTCACAGTGGGCATTTTCCTAAAAGATTGGCGCGCAACTCTCATTACAGCGGCAGCATTACCCCTGTCGATTATTCCGACATTTTTCGTCATGCAGGCGTTGGACTATACCCTCAACGGTATGACTCTACTGGCGTTAGCTTTGGCGATCGGTAACCTCGTCGATGACGCGATTTGTATGATCGAAAATATTGATCAGCACCTACAAATGGGCAAACGACCTTTTCAGGCGGCAGTTGATGGCGCGATGGAAATTGGTTTGGCGGTTGTCGCGACCACGGCAACTATCGTGGCGGTATTTTTGCCTGTGGCATTCATGGGGGGCGTACCGGGTCAGTTCTTCCAACCTTTCGGCGTAACAGTGGCTGTGTCAACCATGTTCTCAACCCTTGTGGCAACGACCATGACCCCAATGTTGAGCGCCTATCTCCTCAAATCAAAGCTTGATGGATTTGATGCAGGTAAGCAGCCCGGCACCTATCGCCGTATTCTCACTTGGGCATTGCGTCACCGCATTACAACACTCTTAATTGCCTTAGCTTTCTTCATCGGTAGTTTGCAACTTGTTCCCTTCATCCCGAAAGGTTTATTTAGTAGTAGCGACACCGGAATTAGTACTGTCACCTTCGACCTGCCTCCCGGTGCAACCCTCGAAGATAGTAAAAAAGTGATGGCTCATGTGGGCGATCGCCTCGATGAAAATCCCGCTGTGAAAAGTGTCTTGGCAACTGCAGGTAGCGTCAATAGCGGCACAATCTATGTCAACCTAATCGATCAACAAGAACGAGTTTCCCAGAAAGAATTTGAACGGGAGATGCGCCAAGAGTTTCGTAAGATTCCGGGGGCGCGGGTGGCATTCCGGAGCAATGGCGCAGGGGGTGGCTCTAAGGATTTAACGATTGTCCTGAAGAGTGAAGATGCTGACACTCTCCTGCAAACTGCCCAAACCCTCGAAAAGCAAATGGCAACGATTCCGGGTTTAGTTGAAATTGGGTCTAGTGCAAGCCTTGTTAAACCTGAGCTAATCATCCGTCCTGATCCCCAACGAGCAGCGGATTTAGGTGTTTCTGTGTCTGCGATTTCTCAGACGGCATCCTTGGCTTTAATTGGCGATACCGAATTTAATTTGCCGAAATTTAATCTCAGCGATCGCCAAATTCCTATTCGTGTGCAGCTCGACCCAGAGAAACGACAAGATATCGACACTCTGAAAAACTTACTAGTTCCTAGTAGTACTGGCGAGTTGATTCCTATCGCAGCAGTGGCAGATTTACAGCTGGGTAGTGGTTCGGCGCAAATTGACCGTTTTAATCGTTTCCGTCAGGTGGAAGTCGGCGCCAACTTGGAAGGGGTGGCCCTTGGCGATGCCTTTACTAAAGTCAACGACCTGCCGATTATGAGTCCCTTACCACCGAGCGTTTCCATCGAACCTTCTGGCGATGCGGAAATTATGCGGGATATTTTTAGCCGCTTTCTGACGGCTCTAGGCGCAGCAATTATGTGTATCTACGCCATTTTGGTGCTGCTCTATAACAACTTCCTCTATCCCATTGGTATTTTGTCAGCGTTACCTCTATCTGTTGGCGGGGCATTAATTGGCTTAATGATTGCTCAAAAAGAGTTAGGATTATTCGCTCTTATTGGCATTGTGCTGTTGATGGGTCTGGTGACGAAGAATGCGATTCTTCTCGTCGATTTCTCCCTTGCGGGCATGAAGGAAGGTAAAACCCTGAGAAATTCTCTACTTGATGCTGGGGTTTCTCGCCTACGCCCGATTTGTATGACGTCAATTTCGACGATTGCGGGTATGACCCCGATTGCGTTGGAACTGGGGGCCGATGGCGCTACCCGGAGTCCGATGGCGATCGCCGTGATTGGCGGCTTTAGTACCTCGACGGTTTTAACACTTATTGTTGTGCCAGTTCTATTTACCTATATCTACAACGTCACACAGCTTTTGTTGAAACCCTTCCGCGCCGCACAATCTGAACCGAAGCCCCTCGAAACTAGTAAGGTCTAGCATTGCTAAAATTTCATCAAAATAAAACCGTCTCTTTCGATTTTGAAAAAGACGGTTTTTATTATCTTTAGTGATTTTAAAGGGGCGAGAAATCAACCGAGAATGACTAAGCGTTGATGTATTCCTGTAGAGGCTTCACATCAAGGGGTTCAGCTTGCAGAGCACGGATTGCGGCCACCGTTGCGCGAGCACCAGCTAAAGTCGTAATAATCGGCAGTTTGTAATCTAAAGCAGTACGACGGATAGCACGACCATCGGTTTGGGATTCTTCTCCAGAGGGGGTATTAATAATGAATTGAATCCAGCCATTCTTCATCCAGTCCACGACATTAGGACGACCTTCGTGGAGTTTGAGCACAAGTTCTACATCCTCGATGCCATTTTCCATTAACACCTTACGTGTGCCAGAGGTCGCGACAATCCGGAAACCGAGGGAAACAAGATCTTTGACAACGGCAACGGCTGCTTGCTTACTGCGGTCGTTCATCGACACGAACACAGTTCCTTCGGTGGCCAGCTCCACACCAGCGCCAATTTCAGCTTTAGCGAAAGCTTTACCAAAATCAACGTCGATGCCCATGACCTCGCCAGTGGAACGCATTTCGGGGCCGAGTAGTGTGTCGGTTCCTTCAAATTTGTTAAACGGTAAAACGGCTTCTTTCACCGCAACATGTTTGAGGGCGACTTCACCATCAATGCCTAACTCTTCTAGGGTTTTGCCAGACATTACGAGGGAAGCGATGCGAGCGAGGGGGCGACCAGTAGCTTTAGAAACGTAGGGTACTGTCCGAGAAGCGCGGGGATTGGCTTCGAGAATATAAACTTGATTGTCCTTAACGGCATACTGGATGTTCATTAAACCGACAACGTTAAGACGCTTTGCCAATTTAATTGTCCATTCGCGGATGGTGTTCATCACGTCGTCGGGAAGGGATGTGTGAGGAATTGAACAAGCGGAGTCACCGGAGTGAATACCGGCTTCCTCGATGTGCTCCATAATGCCGCCGATCACGACTTTGCCAGTTTTATCGCAGAGGGCATCGACATCAACTTCGATGGCATTTTCGAGGAATTTATCAACGAGAATGGGGTGATCGGGTTCGACCTGCACGGCATATTTCATGTAGTGGTCTAGCTCGGCATCGGAGTAGACAATTTCCATCGCACGGCCACCTAGAACATAGGACGGACGCACCACCACAGGATATTCAACACGGTTGGCGATCGCCTCGGCTTCAGCGTAATCGCGGGCAATACCATTGGCGGGCTGGAGAATTTCTAGCTCGTGGAGAATTTGCTCAAAGCGTTCACGGTCTTCAGCAGTATCAATGGCATCAGGCTGAGTCCCCCAAATTTTTGTGGTGACAGGGCAATCACCAGCCTTAAGGTAATTATCGAGAGGTACCGCAAGTTTTAGGGGCGTTTGGCCACCAAACTGTACAATCACGCCTTCGGGATTTTCGGCCTCAATAATGTTTAAAACATCTTCTTTCGTTAACGGCTCAAAATATAGGCGATCGCTGGTGTCATAGTCGGTAGAAACCGTTTCAGGATTGGAGTTGACCATGATGGTCTCGTAGCCTGCATCGCTGAGGGAGAAGGCTGCGTGACAACAGCAATAATCGAATTCGATACCCTGACCAATACGGTTAGGGCCACCACCGAGAATCATGGCTTTGCGACGATCAGAAGGGGTCACTTCAGATTCAGTGCCGTCGTAGGTGGAGTAGTAGTAGGGCGTAAAGGCTTCAAATTCTGCTGCACAAGTATCTACTAATTTATAAACCGGAGTGACGCCAATGGATTTGCGATAAGCGCGAACGGCATCTTCTTTTGTTTTCGTGGCAAAAGCAATTTGGCGATCGCTGAAACCCTGTTGCTTAATGACACGCATGTCGTCCACAGAGATATCGGTCAGTGCGGTCTGCTTCATAAAGCGCTCAGTAACGAGCAATTCCGCCATTTTGTCGAGGAACCAAATATCGATCGCCGTCAAATCGTGGATCTCTTCTACAGTCATACCCAGCTTCATCGCTTGATACACCGTAAAGATGCGTTCGGGGTTGGGGGTACGCAGACTCGTAGAAATTTGGCTGAGGTTAGGCAACGTTTCCTTGCGATCGCAGCCAAAACCATAACGACCGGTTTCGAGAGAGCGGAGGGCTTTTTGGAAGGACTCTTGGAAAGTACGACCGATCGCCATCGCTTCGCCTACAGACTTCATTTGTGTGGTGAGGGTCGGCTCAGAACCGGGGAATTTCTCAAAGGCAAAGCGAGGAATTTTGGTGACTACATAGTCAATGGTCGGTTCAAAGGATGCCGGCGTTTGCTTCGTAATATCGTTAGGGATTTCGTCGAGGGTATAGCCTACTGCCAACTTCGCCGCAAATTTGGCGATCGGGAAACCTGTGGCTTTTGACGCCAATGCAGAAGAGCGCGAAACCCTCGGGTTCATCTCAATAACAATCACATCACCATTGAGGGGATTAACTGAAAACTGAATATTAGACCCGCCTGTTTCAACGCCAATTTCACGAATAATTTTGAGAGAATAATCTCGTAAACGCTGATATTCTTTGTCGGTTAAGGTTTGAGCTGGGGCAACAGTAATAGAATCGCCTGTGTGAATTCCCATCGGATCAATATTTTCGATGGAGCAAATAATCACCACGTTATCGGCGAGATCCCGCATTACCTCTAGTTCGTATTCCTTCCAACCAAGGAGAGATTTTTCGACGAGGATCTGGGAAACGGGAGAGGCCTCTAAACCAGACTTACAAATCTTTTCGTATTCTTCTTGGTTGTAGGCGATGCCGCCGCCGCTACCGCCCATGGTGAAAGCCGGACGAATAATGAGGGGATAGCTGCCAATTTCTGCTGCAACTTCTTTGCATTCATCCATATTACTGGCGATGCCAGAAGGACAAACAGGAACACCAATCCGCGCCATCGCCTGCTTAAAGAGATCCCGGTCTTCCGCCATTTCAATGGCATCGAGCTTCGCGCCGATCAGATCGACATTGTATTTATCTAATGTGCCATTTTTTGCGAGGGACACGGCTGTATTTAATGCTGTTTGGCCGCCCATTGTGGGGAGTAGGGCATCGGGACGCTCTTTGGCAATGACTTTTGCGACAATTTCTGGTGTGATCGGCTCAACGTAGGTGCGATCCGCCGTTTCTGGGTCAGTCATGATGGTTGCAGGATTGGAGTTTACCAACACAACTTCATATCCTTCCTCCCGCAAAGCCTTACAGGACTGGGTTCCAGAATAATCAAATTCACAGGCTTGGCCAATAACGATGGGACCAGAGCCAAGGATTAAGATTTTCTTGATATCTTCGCGGCGGGGCATAGGGCTTCTAGACTTCCGTACTAAAAATTGTCTTGCTTATTCTATCGGGTGATCTGTCGATTCTTATCGATTGTGAGGGTTGCATTACGATAAAAGTTAGATTTAGCTGACAATATTTGTTGCGGTGCTCTGAAAAGTTTTGGCTGCAACTGCTATTCCTCTGTTTGGTCAAGATGTTTTAAGTTTTTAGGCGATCGCCATTTGCCTAAAATCTAAAGTTCTATACATCGGCAAAAAAATTAAGGCTGATTACGCTAAATTTTAAAAATAATAAGCTGCAATACTTAAGTAGAACGAAACAAATAAATCCGCTACAATCGCAGGCAGTATTACACGAGCGGACAAGGTTTAGAGTCGTACTGTTTAAGTTCTTTTGAGCCTACTGAACTTGCTCTAGTCTTACTGTTTAAACTTAAGTTTTTCCACACATTTTTTCGAGGAGCACCCCCCAAGGCAATGAAACCTTCAAGTCCCTTCTTTGATGCGTTCATTTCCTACGGGCGAGCCGACAGTAAAGGCTTTGCATCGAAGCTATACAGGCGCTTAAAGGATGCTGGTTTTCGGATTTGGTTTGACCAAGAGGATATTCCCCTCGCCGTTGATTTCCAAGAACAGATCAACAACGGTATCGAGAATACCCACAATTTTTTATTTATCATTGCGCCCCACTCGGTTAACTCGCCCTACTGCCTTAAGGAAATTGAGTTGGCGATCGCCTTAAATAAACGCATTATTCCGTTGCTCCACGTCGAGCAGATTGACCGAGACCTGTGGCAACAGCGTAATCCCAGCGGTACGGACGAAGAATGGGCTGCCTACCAAGCCGAAGGTCGTCATACGAGTTTCCAGAATATCCATCCGGTGATTGGCAAGATTAACTGGGTGTATTTTCGCGAAGGTCTGGATGATTTTGATGCTTCCCTTGAAGGTCTGATCAGCTCAATTAATAAGCATGATGAGTATGTCCATCGCCATACAGAATATTTAGATCTGGCGCTGGAATGGTCGCGAAATCAGCGTCGTAGTCAATATTTGCTGACAGAGGAAGATAAACGTCAGGCGGCGAGTTGGCTTAAATATCGCTTCGTTGAGGAGCAGCCCCCCTGCATTCCCACAGAACTCCACGGCGAGTTTATCTGTGAAAGTATCCGTCAAGGGCAGTCCGACCACACCCAAACCTGTCTTGCCTACGTCCAAGCGATGGGCGATCGCCTTGATGAGCTGGTGTTATCGATTCGGCGATCGCTATTGCTGTCGGGGATTACGGTGGCTGATAATCGCGTTAATAATCAAACCCAAAAGGAATTTAACGCCCGCCGTCGTCAAAAGGTGGATTTTGCCGATAATTTTATTTATTTTGTCACCAACGAATCCCTTGAAAATGAATATTGTCAGCAGCAGCTCGATTACGCGACACAACACAATAAACGGATTATTTTCGTCGTTTTAGAGTCGATAGAGAGTGAGTTGTATCCCCACCATCGCGAAGATATTCAGGCGATCGACTTTATCGAAGCCGATGATCCAGAACAGCGACAGAAGAGCATTGACAGTCTATTAAAATTCCTAGATCAAGATGGTTATTACCACGAGCGTCATAAATATCTCCTTGCGAAAGCTCTAAATTGGCAAGAGCAACGGCAAATCCCCAGTTTGTTACTGCGGGCTCGTATGTTGCAGGATTACGAAGATCTGCAAAAAATTTCGGCACAACGAAAATATCAGCAATTTACGGAATTGCAGGAAGAGTTTCTCGCCGCTAGCAAAGTAGAAGCAACTCAAGAAACGCCGATTGATATTTTTCTGAACTATGCGCCGGAGGATCTTGATTTTGCAACGAAATTAAACGAAACCCTAGAAGCACAGGGGAAAGTTACATTTTTTGCTGAATTTCACGCCGACCTTGAATCTGACTCGACCGAGGATATCAATCAAGGGTTAATGGATGCGGCTAATTTTATTTACGTGATTTCTCCCTACTCTGCTGCTTCTAGTAATTGTTTGGCGCAATTTCAAAAGGCACAGGGGGTAGGCAAGCGTATTCTCGGTGTTCTCTGTCGCAGTACATCTGAGGAGTTTGTCGATAAAGTTTGCGCAGAAGATCAACTGATTGATTTTAGTCGCAATGGTTCTGACTTCTATGCCGGACTCAGCCAACTCGTGCGTCTCCTCGATACAGATAAAGCCCACGTCGAAAGCCATACAAAATGGTTCCGTCGGGCAGTGGAGTGGGAGCGTAAAAAGAAAACGCGGGATTTGCTGTTACGGGGCAGTGAGTTGGCGATCGCCCAGTATTGGCTCAAGGAATCCGATGAGGCGCAAAAGCGCCCTGAACCGACCAAACTACAGCGAGAATTCATTCAAAGTAGTGTCGTTGAAAGCCAAAAAAATATCCGTCGCCAAAAGGCATTATTTGCTGCCGTGAGCGTTGGTTTTGTCATTTCCACCATTTTAGGGATTGTGGCATCCCGTAAATCCTATGAAGCGGCGGTCAGTGAACTAGGGGCAATTATTAATACGTCCGATGCTCTATTTTCTTCCAATAATGAGTTAGATGCCTTTGTGGAGTCGATGCATGCCTGGCGTAAATCCCAAGAGATTAATCTCAACCGTGGCGATCGCTATCTCAATGAAGACGTTGCTGGCGTCCTCAGCCAATCGGTTTATCAGCTCCAGGAATCTAATCGATTGAGTAAACACGAAGCCGCAGTCTTTGCCGTTGATTACAACCAGGGAGGCGATCGCCTTGTGTCGGGGAGTGCCGACAAGCGGGTAATGCTGTGGTCTGACAAAGGTGAACTGCTGCAAATTCTTGGGGAAGTTGGCCCTGTCAATAAAGGCCACAACGGTAATGTTTATGCCGTGCAATTCAGTCCTAGCGACGAACTGATTGCCTCAGCTAGCGCTGATCGCTCCATCAAATTGTGGGAACTGGATCAAAACGGTGAATACCAATTCCGTCGCACAATTTACGGTTGTGTTCTGGAAAATGAAGCCTGTGACGGTCATAACGGCAGTGTAAATGCGATCGCCTTTAATCCCAGTGGAAATTATTTAGCTTCGGCGAGCGAAGACCGCACTGTGAAATTGTGGCAAACTGACGGCGAATACATGGCAACCATTGGGGAGTCCGAACCAGATACCCAACATCAACGGGCTGTAAATGAAATTGCCTTTAGTCCCGATGGTCGTTCCCTAATTTCCGTGAGTGATGATCGTAGTATCAAGATTTGGGAGCGTGATTTTGGTGGCAATGACTTTACGCTTCGCCAGACAATCTCCGGTTGTCGGAGTACAGAAGTTTGTGATGGTCACCAAGACGAAGTGAAGGGGGTCGCCATTACGCCTGACGGCAAAATGTTTGTAACCGTTAGCGATGATAAAACCGTTAAGGTTTGGAATTTTGAAGATGGCACCTTAGCCCACACCTTAATTGGCCATACAGACGAAGTAGAAGATGTTGCCATTGACACTCACCTGCGAGGCACCCATTTAATTGCCACTGTTAGTCGAGATAAAACAGTCCGCCTTTGGAACACGGAGGGTACTGCTATTCGTACCTTACCGGGACATACGAGTCGTATCTATGATGTTGTATTTAAACCTGGCGAAGCGGCGATCGCCTCTGGTAGCCGTGATCGTAGTATTAAACTTTGGCGTTTAAATAACGAAATTGTGACTCCTTTCTATGGTCATACTAGCCGTGTTTATGCCGTGACCTTTAGCCCCAATGACCAAATTATTGCGTCCGGTGGCCGCGATCACACGGTGAGATTATGGAACCGCCAAGGCCGACTTTTACACACCCTGAGGGGTCATACCGCTGAAATTGAAAAGGTCGTCTTTAGCCCTAACGGTAGACTACTGGCCTCCGCCAGTTGGGACGGCACCGTCAAATTGTGGACAGTACAAGGGGAGCTGCTTTACACCTTTGAAGGTCACACAAAGGAAGTATATGGCGTCGAATTTAGCCCCGACGGCAATATGGTCGCTTCCCTCAGCGCCGACCGAACCATGAAGCTGTGGGACCTGAATGGCAACGAAATTCAGACCGTCGAGCTAAATGAAGGGCGCGTTTACGATTTGCACTTCAGCGCCGATAGCGAGTTGATTGCCTTAGCTATTGGAAGTACTATTCAAACCCTCGAAAAACATGGCAGTGGGCGGCGCACTTACCGCATCGGCAAAAAGATCGGTGGATGCCAAATTCTGGATGACAATTGCTATGCCCACGGTGATGATGTCGAGGCGATCGCCATCACTAACGACAAAGATATGATCGTTTCCGCTAGCCGGGATAGCACAGTGAAATTTTGGGACCGCGATGGCCATCATCTCATTACTCTGCGGGGACACGATAGCGAAATTGAAGGTTTAAATCTTAGCCCAGACAACCAAAAGCTAGTTTCTGCGAGTCGAGACAGTACCCTTGTCATTTGGGAAAATTTACCAACCCTAAAAGAACTGCGCCGTCTCAACTCACGTACTGATGAGCCGATAGAGCACTGGGGTTCCAATGTTAAAGATGCCGCCGATCCTGAACATGTCAATCGCTTTGATATCGAAAGCACTGTACTTAAAGGTCATCGTGCGGAGGTCTACGCTGCGGATTTCAATACCGATGGCACAATGCTTGTTTCTGCCAGTGCAGATCAATCAATTATCCTGTGGAATCTAGATGTGGCATTAAACCTCAATGCTCTCATTGATTATGGCTGTAATTGGGCGCAGAATTACTTACAATACAGCGACGATACGGCAGCTCAGGCCTATGGCGACGCGAAGCTCTGTCGAGATCGAGCCGTTCCTAATCTCCCTGACCCTCAAGAATAGGCATCTACCAAGGTAAAACATCCACACTATGACCCCGACTAATCTGACTAATATTGATACTATCCAGTATCTACGCAGTGCCCCAATCCTTGGAAAGTGTTCGGTACAGGATTTGTCGAGATTAATTCCGTTTATCCAAGAGCACCATTTGCAAGCTGACGATGTGCTCTTTCAGGCGGAGGATGAAGCGAATAAGTTATACATTCCCATTCAAGGAACATTTCAGCTTTTATCGGGAAAGCGTCGTATTGATCAAGTAACAAAGGGGTTTGTTGGAGAAGAAGCAGCGATTGATATTGAGCAATATTCTTTAACTTGCGTCGCGGTTACTGACACGATAGCCTTGTCGATTGACAAAGCGGCACTCAATAAAATAAAGGCGACAAATCCTTTCCTTGAAAAGGGTCTCTACCAATCCCTCGTCACCCATTACGTCTACAAAAAAGATCTTCTGCTCCGCGACCAAGCCGCTAAAGCTAAAACTGAACCTTTGTCTGAAGGGGCGCAGATGCAAGTGCTTCTGGGTTGGATCATGGCGATCGCCTTGCCGATTGTGGTGGCATTTATTACGGCGCGTCCGGGCTTTGAGATTTCAGAGAGTATTCAACAGTTTTTAACGATTTTTTCGGCGGCTCTGGTGCTGTGGACATTTGATCTTGTTGCCGCGTTTATCCCAGCTGTAATTATTATTTTTTCGCTGCTGGTGTTGGATGTTGCACCATCAACTATTGTGCTGTCTGGTTTTTCGTCGAGTAGCTTTTTCTTGGCTTTAAGTATCTTCGCGCTGGGGGCAGTACTTTCTGATTCGGGCTTAACCTATCGCATTGTGCTGATCATCCTCAAGGCGGTTCCCCAGTCGCAGTTTTCCTATAGTTTGACGCTCTTTTTAATTGGCTTATTTTTAACCCCTGTTTTACCCTCAGCTAATGGTCGAACCCAGTTGGTGACGCCACTGATGATCGATATGGTCGATGCTCTCCAGCTGAAAACAACAGGGAAAGGTTCGACGCGTTTAGGATTTGCGGCCTTTAGTGGTGCGACATTTATGTCGTTTCTCTTTCTTAGTAGTAAACCAATTAATTTTGTTTTAGTTGGTCTTTTACCCTCCCAGGTACGGGAGAGGTTTAGCTTGCCCTACTGGACATTGGCGGCTTTAGCTGCTGGTGCAGTGGCGATCGCCGGATATTTGATTATTTCGTCATTACTATTTCGCAACGAAGAACCGACGACTCTGTCTCGGGAAAATCTCCAATCCCAGCTCGATATTCTTGGGCCAATGAGCAATTCTGAATGGATGGCGTTTGTAAGTATTGCCATTTTTCTGATTGGGGTTTTAACCGCTTCGGTTCACGGTGTTGCTATTCCTTGGGTAGGGTTACTTGTTTTTTGTTTTTTGTTGCTGGGTAAAGTCCTACTCAAACAAGACATTCGTAAAAGTATTGACTGGCCATTTTTGATTTTGTTAGCCTCGCTAATCGGCCTTTCTAGGTCGATTGCCTACATTGGTTTTGATGACTGGATCAGTGATTATCTCGGCTGGCTAGGAAACTCGATGCGAAATGATTTTTCGTTGTTTGTGTTGTTATTTTCTGCCGCTATTTTTGTGTCAAGGTTATTTTTGCCGATGGCGCTCATTGTGCCGCTATTTGGCACGATTTTTATTCCGTTGGCAGAGGCGAGTGGTGTTAATCCTTGGTTAATCGCTTTTATTATTTTGATTATTAGTGACGGCTGGTTTTTTCCCTACCAGTACTCCCCAAAACTATTATTTAGTTCGATCGCCGATGCCCAGGGACTGTTTAACAATCGTCTGCTGACCCAGGGCAATATTTTAATGAACATTGTCCGCGTCTTTGCTATATATGCATCCTTTACCTACTGGCAATGGTTAGGTATTTTGTAAGCTCTTAAATACAAATCTTTAACCTAATTTTTAAGGCGATCGCTCATATTAGAGATAGGTTTTTTATCTCAAATTTACGTCGTGTTATCTTGGCGCAATATATTTTTCTTCGACAACCTGAGAACACCTAATTTTTTACTCTGGCTATGCTGCACTTTCTACAAAATTTAGCGGATTATCTACCTCTTTCCAACGCTCCAACCCTCTCAGTGTTGCCTACTCTTCTGGTCGTGGGGGCGATCGCTCACCCTCGCAAACAGCTGACCTTCGGTAAAAAAGTTTTGCGGATTGCCCAGCATGAACGCACATTTGCCAGCTTGTTTCTGGTGATTTTGTCGATTTTTATCGTCATGCACAACCTCGAAAAGCCGAAGCTACTGTTACTCCATAGCTACGAAACGGATTACACCTGGACAACAGAACAAATCGTCGGCATTGAGCGTATTCTCGAACGGAAAAATACTTATATCTACAGAGAGCATTTTCTAGATACAAAGAAAAAACCCTACGAAGACTACATGAAGCGGGCCGAACGGGAAGTGCGCACATTGATTAAGCAGTGGAAGCCAGACGTGATTATTGCCACTGATGACAATGCTCAAATCCTTGCGGGACAATACTTTATCGATGATCCCAATATCAAAATTGTTTTTACCGGCGTACAGGGTGATTTAGAGAAATATGGTTACGCCGGAGCAGGTAACGTTACGGGTATTACCGAAGGCGTTCCCCCCGGAGCCATTAGAGAAACCCTCGACCAGATCAACCAGTCTCTCGACACTGATTACCGCAAAATTTATTTTCTCACCCACAGTACGACCCACTCCTACAGAGTGGTGGAAAATATGGAGAATTTTGATTGGGGTGATTATGAAATGGTTAGTGCAGCAGAATATGAGACCTTTGACGATTGGAAAGCTGCTGTTGCCCGTGCTGAAGAGACTGCAGATATTTTATTAATTGGTGGCTATAAATCTTTGCAAGGTACTGAGGAACAAACCGAAGGCGGTAAAGTTGTGCCCTATAAAAAGGTATTGGAATGGACAGAGGAAAATTCGACCTTACTTCAAGTCGGTGCGCGGGGTGTATATGTCGAAGATGGCGGCATGATTGCGGTTGGTGCTTCGCCCTATGAGCAAGGGGAAGAGGCGGCAAAAATGGCGGTTGCACTGCTGGAAGGCACGAAGGAAGTCAGCGACATGCCGATTAAAGAGAGTAACCAATATTTGGTTTACATGCGCGAAAGCAAACTCCAGGAATACAATCCCCGCTTGAAAATGCCCAAAATTTATGAGGCCTTTGCTCGAGCGACAAACCATTATTTCGAGTAAAAAAATTATCGGCAAAAGGTTTACTAAAAACTAGATTCTGATGAGAGGAACTGGGCTTGCTATGCTGGCTCAGTTCTTTGATTTTTGACTGAAAACGAGGCAAATTGTCCGGACTTATGGATAATTTCAGATCACTTATGCTCTAAGATTTAGCGAGAGTAATTGATTTGAGATTTTGTGCAGGAGTGGCAGGTTATGACCCAGGCAAAGAAACAAACATGGAGTGATCGCTTTGAAACATCTCTCCACCCGGCGATCGCCGTATTTAATGCAAGTATTGGCTTTGATATTGAGCTCATTGAATACGACATTACTGGTTCTGTTGCCCATGCCACCATGCTTGCAAAAACCGGAATCATTTCCAAAGAAGAAGGGGACACCCTCGTCCAAGGTTTGGAGCAAGTCCGCCAAGAATATCGCGAGGGTAATTTCAATCCCGGTATCGAAGATGAAGATGTGCACTTTGCGGTAGAAAAGCGTTTAACAGCAATCGTGGGAGATGTTGGTAAAAAACTTCACACTGGGCGATCGCGCAATGACCAAGTCGGTACTGATATTCGTCTTTATGTGCGAGACCAAATTCGCACGATCCAAGCACAAATTCGGGCATTTCAGCAGGCTTTACTCACCCATGCAGAAACCCACGTTGAAACCCTGATTCCCGGCTATACCCACCTCCAACGCGCACAACCCATCAGTCTCGCTCACCACCTGATGGCGTATTTTCAGATGACCCAACGGGATTGGGAGCGTCTTGATGATGTGTTTAAACGCACCAATATTTCACCTCTAGGTTGTGGCGCTCTGGCAGGCACAACTTTTCCTATTGACCGCCACTTTAGTGCTGAATTATTAGAATTCGACAGAGTTTATCAAAATAGCCTCGATGGGGTCAGCGATCGCGATTTTGCGATTGAGTTTTCTGCTGCGGCGAGCTTAATCATGGTGCACCTGAGTCGTATGGCGGAGGAAATGATTTTCTGGGCATCAAAAGAATGTAGCTTTATAACGCTCAAAGATAGCTGTGCTACTGGGTCTAGCATTATGCCCCAAAAGAAAAACCCCGATATTCCTGAACTCGTTCGCGGTAAAACTGGGCGGGTTTTTGGTAACCTCCAAGGCTTATTAGTGCTAATAAAGGGTTTACCTTTGGCCTACAACAAAGACCTCCAAGACGACAAAGAAGGCCTCTTTGATACGGTTCGTACGGTGCAAGGCTGCCTCGAAGCGATGACTATTTTGATTTCTGAAGGTATCGAGTTTCAACTTCCCCGCCTCGAAGAAGCAGTCAACGAAGATTTCTCCAACGCCACTGACGTTGCGGATTATCTCGCCAGTAAAGGTGTGCCCTTCCGCGAAGCCTACAATCTCGTCGGCAAGGTCGTTAAAACGAGTATCGCAGCGGGTAAGTTGCTCAAAGATTTAACAATAGAAGAATGGCAAGAGCTACACCCGAAATTTGAAGAAGATATCTACGAGGCGATCGCCCCGAAACAGGTGGTTGCTGC
Source organism: uncultured Synechococcus sp. (assembly GCA_964638765.1). Lineage (GTDB taxonomy): Bacteria > Cyanobacteriota > Cyanobacteriia > Cyanobacteriales > MRBY01 > MRBY01. The sequence continues at coordinate 23,646 of CAZXBK010000010.1, forward strand.
TCGCAACAGTTATGGCGGTACAGGCTTTGAGCAAGTTCGTCAGGCGATCGCCGATGCTAAAGATTTAATGTACTCCTAAATTTTTCTTCGTTTTCAGAGTTTATTAATTGCACAAACCTTAAACCCCACACTTTATGCTGATATTTCAAGCGAAGTATGGGGTTTTATTTATCAAAAAATAATCAGTCAAATCAGATTACTTTATTGTTCTGACGCTATTTTTTAGCAAATGAACCCATGGGATTAACCAGCAGGAGACTCCGTCGTTGTTTGCCGCGATCGCCAAAATTCAGTTCCCGCAGCAGTAATTAGATGAGATAAAAGACCGATGGGGCCAGCAAATAAACAAAGGCTCAAGGAATGGAAGGTAATGATTTTCTTCTCAACTCCCTGCTGATAAATCCAACGCCCAACAAATAAGTCCATAACTAGGTAATGTACCCAGCCCGTTGCCATCACTTTCGGGATAGAAAACAGCGCAGCTAGGTTTGGAAGGGTAGGATTTGCCCAAAGAGCCGCTTGATCAGGGTCAATAGATAAGACAAATAGACAGCCATAGACTAATGCCAATGCCACAAAAGGTAGCACTGAGTCCATTACTTTTTGGGTGATTTGCCAACGGGGCAACAAAATCATTAATCCCCAAAAAGGTAAAACAAAAATATTCGTAACATCAAATACATTTTCTAAAGTCATAGAGCGAAAAATCCTTGAGTTGATGGGTCGTACAAAGGCTCTGGGTATGATAAACCCAACATATCGATCTCCAATAAACAGGGTGTTAAAATTAATTATTAAAAAACTATTAAAAGGTTTAGAATAGATTTGTCACTAAGGAGACAGTAAGGTGTTTATTCGACTCGCTCAGCAACATCGTGATTTTGTAAAAGACCTCGTTATGAGTCTTCAGGCTCTGGCGATCGCCCTTGAGAATAGGGGATATCTCGCTTCCTGCTACACTTGCGGCACAGAACTCAACAGTGCTTCTTTCATGGTTAGCCTCGGAGAGAATCACCTTATTCGTTTTTTGGTCTCCGACTACGGCATTTCCTGGACTGAGATGCGTGACGAACGCGAGCTGATGAAGCTAGAAGGTGCAGAAGCCATTAGCCAGCTCCAAGAATTAGCGAACATGATCAAGTATCAGCGCGAGCTACCGAAAGAGTTTTCCTATCAGCGTTCTGATTCTGACTCTGTCGCAACTCTCTAGAACATTACAGCTTTTAGCCAAGCGCAAAACAAATATTCCAGTAAAGAAGATCTCCGATTAGGTTTGAAGATCTTTTTTTGGTATCTATAGTTTTTTGATTAACTGTAAATGCGAAGTTTATTGGGCAAAGACTGGCAAACAAATTGTGACAAACAAATAAACTAACGGCGCAGTAAACACATAGCTATCTGTTCGATCAAGGATGCCACCGTGACCGGGAATCAGCTCACCGGAATCTTTAAAGCCCGCATCACGCTTCATAATCGATTCGGTTAAATCTCCGAGCAATGTGGTCACGCTAATCAAAGAACCCAAAATCACACCAGTAATCGGCCACCAAGACCAGCCTAAATACCAAGCGCCGGTAACCGCAACCAAAATTGTTCCAACAGCACCAAATAAAGCGCCTTCAACAGTTTTTTTCGGGCTAATGGCAGAAAGCTTGGTTTTGCCGAGCCACTTTCCCATAAAGTACGCACCAATATCAGCGGCCCAAATACAAACCATGACAACGAAAGTGAGTCGGAGGGCATAGGGGAGATGAAACCAGTCAGACCAAGATTGGGGCAGATAGCCATACAAGGGCAAATTACTCACGGCTTCCGTTTCGGAAAGGCTGCCCATCCGCAGTCTGACCCAATAGCTAGGCATGTAACCGCCGTAAAATAATCCCAAAATCGATGTAGACATATCGGCGATCGTTGCCATTTTGGGTTGGAACAGCAGATAAAAACAAATGAAAGTACCTGCTAGGGGAAAAAGCGCATCTGTCAGGCTGGGACTAATCGTTGAAATGATTAGTAGCATCTGGGAGACAATGAGGGTACTTTTCGCTGCAGGGACTAGGCCTTTCGCTCGAACCATCCGAAAGTATTCTTGTTGACCAAGGAAGACAAGAATTCCCATGCCTAAGGTAAAGTACCAGCCCCCCAAGATAATGAGACTCAAGGCAATGGCGATCGCCACTACTGCACTAGTGATGCGCGGAAAAGACATAATAATTTAGGCTCGTGTTTAAAAGCACCGATAAAAAATAAAGCAAATTAACTGAGGCTGTTAAAGAAAATTTTATCAAACGTTAACGGAAATCAAGGCGATCGCCAACTTATTCGCTGACTGTACATTTTTGGGTTTTGAGACCTAACAAAGCTGGTAGTTCTAAATTAAGCTGATTCTTTTAACTGATCTCAACTCAGCTGTCTCCGTATATTCGTTTCAATACAAAAAAAAGTACAGTACTAGATGAGTGTACTGCTTGATTTTCAAACTATTTTAAAGTGATTGCTTGGGTGAATACCATTGCAAGTCTGACGTTTATGAAGGTAGCTAGGCAACAAGTTGCACAGCAGTCGTAAATTTCGCCACAATGTTCGTTAGGAAAACTTGAAATTTACGGACTAGATATGGGTAGCCAGTGGGATAACTTTCTAAAAAATTTAGGGACGTGGCGGGGGTCTTTTAGTACGTTAAATCTCAGTGGTGAGGTATTGAATGATGTCCCTTCCATCTTGACACTCGCACCAGTGGATGGCGATCGCAACTGCGTCAAGCTTGATCTCAAACGCTACGAATCCGGTAGCTACAACGATCCGCCTTCTAGTCACATCAATCAAAATTTTCAGTCATTAGGCCGCCACATGATTTTTTCTGAAACGGGCGCTTTTTCTAAAGGCGTTATGTGGTTTTCGACGATGATGGACTTCATCGCAGAATTTGGTTTTATTGATGGCGATCGCCGTCTTCGGATGGTGCAGATTTATGACGCAGATTATAAATTCGACAAACTTGTCTTTATCCGTGAATTTCGAGAGGGTACGGATGCAAAGGAAAGACCTGCCTTAACAGTGGAGCAATTGGTGGGCACTTGGGAAGCAGAAGCCCAGACCTATCGTCCAGATTTTGAACCACCGACGATTAGTCACAGTCGCCTGAATATTAGTGTCGAGGGAGATCAACTCAAACAATCCATCGAATTAGAAAATCGTACGATTTCGACCCAAGCTCGCATCGAAGGGAATCAGCTGAAGTTCGATTCTGAAATACCTCGTCAAATCACCCTCTTGCCTGATGGCGGTTCGATTAATGTTCCGCTGCAAGTTTTTGCGAAAACTGCTTTTTTTGTTGAAGTCGGTTGGCTTGTTTCGGATAACAGACGTCAACGCATCATGCGTAATTTTGACAACCAAGGGAAGTGGGAAAGCTCTGTGTTTATCACCGAAAAACGAGTCGCTTAGTTTGACTAAAAAAAGTGGTGATTAGATCGAATCTTAGTCAAAAGCACTGGCGATTAATCAAAAGCACTGGCGATCGCCTTTTCTTTCGCGAGGAAAGAATGGTCGCACTTTTCCGCTAAGTCCTTCGCAATACGGTCTAGAACATCGTCGTTGTGGTTAGGTTCATGGTGAAAAACCGCTAACTTTCGTACATTTGCTGCGTGAGTTAGCTTTACGCCTTCCTGCCAAGTTGAGTGACCCCAACCGACCTTGGGAGATTTTGGATCGTGGTACTCCTCATCGGTATACATCGCGTCGTACACCAAAATATCAGCATCTTTCGCCAGATTGAGAATATTTTCATCAAGGCGATCCGGGAAATGCTCCGTGTCCGTACAGTAGACAATCGCCCGATCCTGCCACGATACCCGATAGCCCATCGCACCATTGGGATGATTTAGGGGAGCTGTGGAGATTTCTGCGTCGCCAATTTTAAAGGTTTCGCCACAGGTTAATTCGTGGAAAACCACCTCAGCTTCTAGCTGCGCCACGGGAATGGGTGAATTTGAATGCAACACCCTCTTGTAGAAATGTTCTTCAAGGGTCATGGGACGCACCTCTTCCGGCACTTGGCCGTAGACGTGGAGGCGGTTGCCCGGTTGAAACAGAGGCTCGAAGAACGGCAAACCTTGGATATGATCCCAGTGATAATGGGTAAAGCACATGTGCAATTCAAGATTGCTTTGCCCTTCTAGGTCTTTACCAAGGTTCCTTAGACCTGTACCTGCATCAAAAATAATTCTTTTGCCAGCGGCACGAATTTCTATACAAGACGTATTACCGCCATAGCGGATAGTCTCAAAGCCGGGGGAGGGAACGCTCCCGCGTACGCCCCAAAACTGGACGACAAATTCATCAAGTGCAGGTTTAGTCATAGGGTGCTAAATACTGAGTGTCTTACATTGTCCCTGATGTCTCAGGAGATGATCGCACAAGACAAGGGCAACCATGGCTTCTACCATTGGCACGGCGCGGGGTAATACACAGGGGTCGTGTCTGCCCTTTGCGGCTAAAACGGTTTCTTCGCCATCACGGGTTGCAGTTTGTTGTTCTTTCCCAATTGTCGCTGTCGGTTTGAAAGCCACTCTTAGGATTATATTCTCTCCGTTGGAAATTCCACCTTGGATGCCACCGGAGCGATTGGTTTTTGTGCGAATGTCACCCTGATCATCGACGGTAAACTCATCATTATGTTCATGCCCTGTGAGGAGTGTTCCGGCAAATCCTGAACCAATTTCAAATCCCTTGCTCGCGGGCAGGGACATCGCCCCCTTTGCAAGGTCTGCTTCTAGTTTATCGAAAACGGGCATTCCTAAACCTTTCGGTACGTTACGGGCAACGCATTCTACGACACCACCGATAGAATTTCGGTCGCGACGAATTTCATCGATTAGATCAATCATCCGTTCGGCGGCGGCGGCATCGGGGCAACGGACAATATTACTTTCTACGTCTTCTAGGGTGACGGTATTGGGGTCAATATTCGGAGCTTCGCAGTCTTTGATACGCTTCACGTAGCCAATAACCTCCACGCCAGAAAATTGTTGCAAAATCTTTTTGGCGATCGCCCCGGCAGCGACACGACCAATGGTTTCACGGGCTGAGGAGCGGCCACCGCCTTCATAATTACGAATGCCGTATTTCGAATCGTAGGTGAAGTCGGCGTGGGAAGGGCGATATTTCTGCTTCATCTCAGAGTAGTCTTTGGAACGCTGGTCTTTATTGCGTACCAAGATGGAGATGGGCGTACCCGTTGTTTTGCCGTCAAACACGCCTGACATGATTTCGCAGCGGTCGGCTTCATTGCGAGGGGTTGTAATCTTGCTCTGACCGGGGCGACGGCGATCTAATTCTTTCTGGATTTCTTCCTCAGAAATTTCAACGAGGGGAGGACAACCATCAATAACGACGCCAACGCCGCCTCCATGGGATTCTCCGTAGGTTGTGATGCGAAATAAATGGCCGAAACTATTGCCCATAATGCGGTTGCTGTTGACGAATCAGTCTTGCATTGTAGCTTAATTTCTTCAGGCTAAAGGGCGATCGCCCCACACTGACACTCTTCGTATCGTGACTTTAGTGTAGAGATCGCTAGAATTGTGGCTATTACGAAGGAAAATAGCTATTTCTTTACATTGTGAGTGGTGATTATGGTGGTTGTAAAAAAATCTTTCAATGTTTACGGGACGGCGATCGCCACAACATCAGTTTTCTTAACAGTGGCTTCCAATACAGTTCTCGCGGCACCGTCTCAAGTTGGTGTAATCACAGGTTTAACTGTGGGTGATCGCGCCTGTTATGTGACGCTAGAAAATGAGGCAGGAGAGGTTTCTACAGAATTTGCGGCTTTTGAAATTTGTGCACAAGACCTTGTTGGCAAGCATGTTCAGTTGACCTATGAATCCGGCGAGATTGTGGCAGAAGCTTGTGAAGGAAATCTTGATTGTGGTTTATCAGAAACTGTCCTGCTGATCACAGCAGCAGAAGTTATTCCCTCAGCTCAATCTAAACAACCTCAGTCACCCACCTTTTTAACGACGGCAGCGGAAATTAGTCAGCTAGAAGGCGCTTTGGCAATAGGTCAGGAGAGTTGGTTCGGTTTGGCAGGTTTAAACAAGGTGGAGCATCCGCCTGAATTACCGGAAGAATTAATCACTTATCGGCAGAATTGGCAAAAGAAAGATCCGGCGATCGCCCCTTTCCTCGGCTTATGGCACGACGATGAATACTCAAATAATCGTTATCACGTGAGTGTTTTTCCTTCAGCCACTATTCCCAGCTATGTTTGTGTGCTGGAATTCAAACCGGAATGGAGCATGAATTTGGAGGGAGAAAATGCGCAAAAAGACACTATCAGTGAGGGGATTTTTTCTGTCTCTCTAGCAAAAGCGGGTTCAGCTCAATTAATTGGTGCAGAATTACGTAGCTATGAGTTGGCGATCGCCGAGACCGAATTTGGCGTTAGTGAAACCTATCCTGTTGAACTCGCACCATTTATGGACGAAGCGGATAACATTCGAATTTTGGCAGCGGCAGGTTTGCCCGCAATTCCGTCAAATCTATCCGAAGATCAGATGGTTCGCAGCTTACAAGTCCTACTTACCCACGGCTGTTTAGACCCGTCAAGTTCGTCACGTTAAGCCTTCAGAGCGCCACGCAAATTGCCAGACTGCTCCGCAAGAATGGCTTCTGCAGCTTCAAATTCAAGATTATTCCAATGCATTAAGAGCGCTGTTTTAACTTTGCGGCGAGATTTGTCTAATAAAGTTTCGGCATCTGGGCGAGGTAAATCCGTCAGATCCTGAATAATGCGGAGGGCACGGTCGTAAAGTTTGTCATTCGTGACAGAAACATCAATCATGCGGTTGCCGTAGACTTTGCCGAGCTTGACCATCACGCTCGTAGACAAAATGTTAAGCACCATTTTGGTGACCGTACCTGCCTTTAAACGCGTTGACCCTGCCAAAATTTCTGGCCCTGTTAATAAACGAATATCGACATCTACCTCATAGGGTACTTGGTCGGCGGGTACACAGCTCACAAATACTGTTTTTGCCCCAATGCAATTTGCTTCGGCTAAAGCCCCTTGAACATAGGGCGTTGTGCCACCGGCCGTAATACCCACCAACACATCTTTATTTGTAATCCCATAATCGGCGATCGCCTTTGCACCATCTTCGGCACGATCTTCGAGGCTTTCAGAGCTTTTTACGAGGGCATCTTTCCCCCCAGCTAGAATGCCCTGCACAAGTTCCGGCGGCGTACAAAATGTGGGCGGACATTCTGCGGCATCGAGAACACCTAAACGTCCACTAGTTCCAGCTCCGATATAAAACAGTCGTCCATCATTTTTTAGTGCAGTACTGGTAATTTCAATGGCTTCAGCAATTTCTGTGCGGGCGGCGGCGATCGCCTCAATTGTTTTATTGTCTTCGGCATTAAACAAATCAACTAATTCAATCGCCGTCATTTGATCGAGATTTTGACTATTAGGATTATTTTGCTCTGTCAAAAGATGACCACGACTCTGATTTGTTTGCATGACTTTGCGCCTCAATTTTTCCTTCAATGTCCCATAAAGAACTTCTGAAGGCAATAATTTAAAAGCTGGCTTGAGCATCGGGAAATAATTAAGTTGTGAATCGGCTTTCTATTCCGTCTACATTCGTGCTTTTTTATTTCACCGAATTTAAAGAGGTTGGGTAAAGACAATGAACAATCGGTAAAACTATTGTGAACTGTGTCAGACCTTCTTCTGACTTTTCGTACTTTAATGAACCGTGGTGTTGTTCAATAACGACGCTATGGGCGATCGCCAATCCCATTCCAGTTCCTTTACCGACAGGTTTTGTTGTGAAAAATGGATCGAAAATTTTTGATACTAGATTTTCTGGGATGCCGATACCATTATCAATCACCTGGATAACGATCTCTTGGTTGTTAAGATTTTGAGCTTTAACTGTAATCTTGCCTTTTTCAATATTATTTTCCCTAAGATTTTCTTCGACCGCATCTACTGCATTTTCTAATAAACCTAAGACTACTTGATTGATTTTTGCTGGGTAACATTCGACTAGAGGTAGTTGATTGAGGTCTTTTTCTAGTGTAATTATGAGATGGTCTTTACGGTTACTGATACGACTACTCACTAAAACAAGCAAAATACTCTCTAGATCTTTAATTAAATCAGTTTGCTTTAGTTCTGACTCATCTAAATGGGAAAAAGTCCGTAGCGAAAGTACGATATCTTCTACTCTGTGAGCACCTTTGGCAATGGATTCGAGAAGTTTATAAAAGTCATAACGTAGATAATCTAAATCAATTTCTTCTAGATGTTTTTCTATGTCTGCATCAGCATATTTTTCTGTGAAAAGATCGATAATTCCAAGTAATTCATTAACATATTCTTTCGCATGGCCGACATTGCCAGAAATGTAATTGATCGGATTATTGATTTCGTGAGCAATCCCCGCCACCATTTGACCAAGAGCCGCCATTTTTTCGGCTTGGATAAGGCTCATCTGAGCAACTTGCAAATCCTTTAGGGTAATCGATAATTCTTGTGTACGATCGCCGACTTCTTGTTCTAAGTTACGGGAATATTTAGCAAGCTTTTCATTGGCGATCGCCAACTCTTGATTAATTTGTTTCAGACGCTTCCTTGACTCGTAGTTTGCCGTCAAAATATTGGTGGTTACTAACGCAAGCCAAGGTATGGAAATAGGCACTAAAAAACCTAATAATGTGCCAGAAAAACTAATGCCAAATAATATAACTGAACCAAGAGCAGTAATTATAAATGTTCGGGAAATAGGAGATCTATAAATTGCTAAAACCTTGGCGGCGATCGCCCCAGTTGTCGCCCAGAAAATAATCCAAAAGTGGAATGTCAAAGTATTAATTGGTCTGAGGATAGGACGACCATCGACAACATGGCTAATAATTTGACTGGCGATCGTACCGTGAATCACTACACCAGATACACGCTGAAAAGATTGTAAAAAACGGCTGCTATAGGGCGTTACGTAAACGTCATTCACACTAGATGCTGTCGTACCGACCAAAACAAGGCGATCGCGAATCAGCTCTTCGGGGACTTGATTTTCGATGACCTCTTGAAAGGAAATGCGATCAAAAGTTTCAATGCCGCCGCGATAATTGATGAGGATTTGATGTCCTTGAATATCACTAAGGGGATTGACATAGCCGCGATCGCCAGCAGCTAGAGGCGGAAAGATTTCTTGATTTTGAGATGGCGATTTTCTCTCTGTCTCAGACTCCCCTGACTCGAGGTACATGTCTGCTAAACGCGCTCCCAAACTCGGTTGTTGGTTTACTGAGAGATAGCCACGACGTATTTTGCCATCGCGATCTAATAACAGATCCGATGCGGCAACCTGATCTAACTCAGCTAAAACAAACGGTGGCGGAATCGGATCATTTAGTACCTGCTCGATACCGATAACATTGGGATTTTCTTGAAATGCCCGTGTTAAAGCTGCCCGACCCGGTTCTACCGATGTGTCGCGGAAAATATCGATGCCAATGACCCGAGGCTGTTTGGCGGCGAGATTGTAGATCATCTGCGCCATCAACTGATCCGAGATCGGCCACTGTTGGGCAAGGCGAATGTCGGATTCGTCAATGGTGACTAAAGTAATCCGTTCATCAGTCGGGGCTTGGGGACGTAGACGCACAATTTGATCAAGGGCAAGCCATTCGAGACCCTGCAAAACCCCGATTTCTCCTAAAGCAGAAATGGCGATCGCCACACTCGGCGCAATCAAAATTACTCCGAACCATTGTTCACGAATATTTTGCCAAATCTGTTTGAACAACACTAGGGACAAGTCCGAGTTACATTATCTACCGAAGGAAATGCGTAATACTTTTGTCGCTTATTCTCTGGGAAAAACCTTTGCACTCTAGTGCTCCCAGATTGATGATGTCATCTTGACTAAGCCGATGAAAGGAAGGGGACTAATGGTTATCTCTTCTCAAAATTAAACCTCTATCCGAAACACTAAAGACAGCGAATCAAGCCCACTAATTAGCTACTGTTTCAGTCGGCGACTTTTTGAGGGTATCGGAGAGCAAAAGCCAATCTTCACCAAGCTGGATCGTAATATCTGTTGACAGTACACCTGTACTCTCGACGCGTACTTCTCCAAAGCCTAAATTTGTGCGCATTTCAGCAGCAATGAGATCATCACCACCCTGGGCAACGATACGGGTACTCTGCAACGGTTCAGACCAGTCACTAGCAATGGTGACACGTTCATAGCCCATTGAACTCAAATACTCGAGTAGCGATCGCACGGCATTAGCATCACCAGTACTATCTTGAATAGCGATACGGACACGGCTGGGGGAAGTGACCGCCACTTGATCAAGATCTCCTAGATCAAAATGCTGCGCCATCACGTCACTAATACGACGGTGGTGGGGTAACCAAAAGCTTGTATTGCCATTTTTGCCGTCACCACTAAATTCACCGGGCAACATGACCATCTGCATATCGCTACGGTTTACCTGTGATGCAAAACCCGCCAAAGCAATCAGTTCTTGCACGCTGAGGTTTGTATCAATGTGGGACTGGACAATGGATAGGATTTTCGGAAGTTTAACGAGATTGCCAGGTGTTAGAGCCTGCTCTAAAACAGCGCGAATTAAGGTTTGTTGGCGTTGAACGCGGCCAATATCGCCGTAGCCATCGTAGCGGAACCGTAAAAATTGCATGGCTTTTTCGCCATCGAGCACCTGTTCCCCTTCCTTTAGATCAATGTAAAGGTGCTGACTGTGGTCGGTATATTTCATGTCTTTGGGGACATACACCGTTACACCACCTAGGGCGTCAATTAGTTTTTCGATGCCTTGGACATTGACACGAATGTAGCGGTCTAGCTCGATACCGCCGAGGAGGTTGCTAATGCTTTTGGCTGCAAGGACTGGACCACCGTAGGAGTTGGCATGGTTAATTTTGCCGACACCGTATCCTTCGATATTGGCTTGGGTATCTCGCGGAACAGACAGGACTGACATGCGCTGGTCTTCGGGGTTGAAGCGTAGCACCAGCATGGTGTCGGAAAGCCCTTCAAAAGAGTTTACAAGGGCATGGTAGCCCAGGTCTGGTTGATTTGGATCGTCGATATCGGAGGTTAAAACTTTTGTGCCCAAGAGCATAATGTTGACCGGGCGGGTCAGCTCTGGCAACCGTAAACTCTGGGAGGCGATCGCCTCATCTTGGGAAAAGACAGTTAATTCTTCCGGAGCCATCGGCGTTTGGCGGAGCGGCGTTGAAGAGAGAGAAACCGCCAATAAAGCACCAGCTGTGGCCGAAGCAATCGAAACACCGGTAAGACCACACCAAATTAAGACCCAATGCCAGAACAATAAGGGCTTTTTCTTCGGCTTGCGCTTTTTCCCTTTTTTTCCGAGAGAAGCAGGTTTGGTAGGACGTTGATTTTTCTTCGTCCCTGTAGTTTTTAGTTTGCGACTCTTCTGTTGAGAAGGGGATGAATGTTTTGCTGGCACAGGTTTCCTCACACCGGAAAGACCAAATTAACTAAGAGGGTTGGATACTTTGATAGTTATGCTAAACCAGAGGTTCCCTTTTTGGTGAATTTCTCCTAGGAAAAGTATTTGCGTTCCAAATCATTGGCAATGCGATCAATACCGGAAATCGTCGGTTTTTCTGCTTTTTGCCAAACGCGCACCATTAGGAAAAGACAACTAAGAAAATAACCGGATGTCCACAAACCGTTGAGAAACATGACCCGGAAGGCGGTGACACCAGAAAGATGATCTGCTCCCCAGCCCAACCCGAGATAGGTGAGCAACCAACCGAGCATTAGAGTAACGGCTAAGCGACTCACCTGTTGTTCACGGCGATCGCCTTGGCGACGATAAAGCTGCCATAGGGCAGGAAAAAAACCAACGACTGGCAATAGATAAAGATATAGCTTTAATTGCTTAATACGGTCTTCGCCGAAGGTATCCGGTTTGCTTGCCATAGTTTTTTGAAGGATTAGCTGCCCCAATCTTAAAAGAAAATTGTCGGCTCGTCCTCTATCTGGTACGCAAAGTGTTTCAAACTATTTCACTCAAACAACTTAGCTTAGGGTTGAGAAGCCATGGCTAAACGGGTTGTTGAGTTACGGGCAATTAATAACGCACATCGCCGTTGGGCATGGTGGCACGGCGGAGATTGACTTGACCGAGCTGGGTTTCATCGAGATTGGCATCGGTTAGATTACATTGTTCTAAATTGGCAAAATTTAAGCGACAACCCCGTAGGTTTGCGCCTTGTAAATTTGCGCCAACAAAATTTGTATATCGCAAGTCTGCTCCCCGTAAATTTGCGCCAGCAAGATCAGCTCCAGCAAAGTTGCAATGGGTGGCGATCGCCCAACGGAGGTCAGTGCCCCGAAGAATTGCGCCTTGGAAATTTGCACCGAATAAATAACTGTTGTGGAGATGGGCGCGGGTTAGGTTGGTCCCAGTAAGATTCGCTTTGTAGAGTTGACCCTTTACCAGTTCTGCTTCAAACAAATTTGCTCGACTAAGATCGGCTTCATTCAAACTTGTTTCGAGAAGACAGGTTTCGCTTAAATTGCTGCGGTTGAGCCGGGCGGCGGTTAAATTTGCCCCAAATAAGTCACATTCCCGAAGGTTTGTACCGATTAAATTCGCCGCTTGTAGATTGGCATTTTTTAAGATACTTTGGCGAAAATCACTGCCGATACAATAGGCCTCTTGTAAATTTGCGCCGCTAAAATTGCCTTGGGTAACCTCTGCATTACTCAAATTAACTTGGCTTAGATCCGCTTCTTGCAGTTGGAGGCGATCGCCTTGAATCACGCTCAGATTTGCTTCTTTGAGATTGGCAGCGATTAAGCGCGCATAACTTAAGCGGCCTTTACTCACGTTACAGAGGCTTAGGTCAGCGCCACGGAGATTCATGTAGCTCAAATCTTGCTGGCTCAAATCGGGGGCGATCGTCGGCTTAGCCGCACGCCATTGATGCCACTTCAAAGTGCCTTGCTTCAGAATATGTAATGCGCCGCGATAGTCTTCTTGACCCATGACCTAAATTTGTCGTTCCCCCTATGATCTCTCTGGTTTCTATATCTTTTTACTCTTTCCGCACATCTAAGCTCGCCCGACCCGGCAAACTTTCTAATGCTGCTAGGGCAGCCCGTGATCCCGCAAGAATATCACGTTCCTCACCACCAAGGTAAACCCGACCGAAACTACCCACTGCCGTCACTTGCAGGATATTAATTTGGGCATATTTCTCTGCTTCGTTAGCGGCTAAAGCTGCATAGGCCGCAGGCTGTACCTCTAGTACATAAAGGGTTTGACCCGCAAGGAGCATTTGACCCCGACGGTTGCGGTTAATGAGCTGGGCTTGGTGGGGATCAATATTGCGAATGATCTGGCTAGAGACAACTTTGGGTTTCAGGCAATCCCGTTCCGTAACCCCAAGGGAATCCAAAATTGCTCTACCTGCAGTGCGAGTATCTCCTTGTTTTTTAGAGTGAATTTCTAAGAGACCATAAAGACGCTCCACAAATTGCACCCCCGGTCTCACGGAAGTGGATTTTAGAGCTACATCGGTAATGCGATTAATTTCGATGCCGGGTGAGATCTCAATCCAGAGGGAAGAATCTCCCGGTAAGGGTAAAAAACCTAGGGCAACAGTTCCGATATAAGAGGCGTGCTGGGGTTGCAGGCTATCGATGTAGACGTAGCTACGGAGTTCAATGCCCAATGCTTTCTTCCTGTCTGGCTTGACTGCGTTAAAAGTGTACCCTAATTCTGTTCTGACAACGGCGTGACTGCGAATAAGCGTCCCTTTCTAAAAGGCTTAGTTTTACTTATGTCAGATGTTTTTTTATTAAGGCGATCGCCGCGTCGACAGTTGGAGCGATTTCGATTTGATGGGGCGCAAATTTACGAAAGAAATTCTGGGTTTCAGCATCTGGTTTCAGCAAAATTACGGGTCGTGAATTTTTGATGGCAAGGGCAACTTCTGAGGCTGTCCCCATGCCCATCCCGACAGCAACAACGACATCTGCGCTTAGAGTATTGACGTTATTGCGGGCATTACCAAGATCAGTGCAAATAACGATATCCACAAATTCTGAAGCTTGGTGGCGATCGCTTCCCGGCAAAATCCCGACCGTTAAACCATTGGCTGCTTTTGCGCCTCGATTAGCAGCCTCCATCACTCCCGCAGGCCTACCCCCTGTTAAGGTCACCCACCCCTGATCGGCGATCGCCCGCCCCAATGTTTCCGCATCCTGAATATTGACGGGAGTTGCGCCGCTACCAGCGCCCATTACCCCAATGGTGATTTTTCGAGACATCATTTTCACTCCAATTTTTTTCGCCGCACAGTCAAACTTTGACCCAAAGAAAAAAACCACTGATATTTTTCAAAAATGAAAATCAATGGCTCTTAAATATCAAATGATTTAGTTGTGATGGGTCAGCAGTTTAAAGGAACTGTAATTTTCCTACTCTGCTTCAACAGTGGTTAGGCGTTCAATTTTTGCGCCGAGTGCCTTGAATTTCCCTTCGAGATCGTCGTAGCCGCGATCCATGTGGTGAATGCCGTGCATTGTTGTTGTACCTTCAGCCGCAAGACCTGCAAGGACTAGAGCCGCAGATGCCCGGAGGTCGGTTGCCATGACTGGCGCACCGGATAGGAAGGGAACACCTTGAACAATGGCATTGTTGCCTTTGAGCTTAATAGCTGCACCCATACGACTTAGCTCTGCCACGTGATGCATGCGATTTTCGAAGACCGTCTCCGTTACAACGCTACTCCCTTCACAGAGAGTGAGGAGCGCCATAAACTGGGCTTGCATGTCTGTGGGAAAACCGGGGTAGGGAAGGGTTTCAATGTCCGTTGCCCGGAGACCCTGAGGCTGGAGACGCAGACGATTGGGTGCTTCAGCAATGACCTTTGTGCCTGTTTCTTCCAGCTTGGCAATAACGGGAAGAAGATGGTCAGGGACAACAGGAAAAATACTGAAAGCAGATTGGGTAATCGCACCAGCAACGAGGAAAGTACCCGCTTCAATACGGTCGGGAATAATCGGATAGTCCGTACTGTGGAGGCGATCGCAGCCCTGAATCACAATTTTGTTGCTACCATCACCCATGATTGTTGCGCCCATGGAACGGCAGAAATTCGCGAGGTCAACAACTTCAGGCTCTTGTGCCGCATTTTCAATAATGGTTTGTCCCTCAGCGAGGGTCGCAGCCATCATCAAAGTTTCTGTGGCGCCAACACTGGGGTAATCGAGATAAATTTTTGCGCCCTTGAGCTTGCGGCTACTGCCTTTAACAGTGGCGTGGACAACGCCGTGCTCAATAATCACCTCTGCGCCCATAGCGCGTAAACCACGAACATGGAGGTCTACTGGACGAGCGCCAATGGCACAGCCACCGGGTAGAGGAACCTGTGCTTCACCCATCCGAGCGAGGAGCGGGCCAATAATGAAAAAGCTAGCCCGTAACTTTGAGACAAGCTCATAGGGAGCTTCAGAGGTGCTTAGATGCCTAGTGTCAAATTCGATAGCTTGAGGACTGGTTTTGATACCAACGCCCAACGCCCTGATCACCTCACTCATCTTCTTGATGTCAGACAAGTCAGGGATATTAGTTAAGCGACATTCATCACTACAAAGAATAGTGCCAGCCATAATGGCAAGGGCTGAGTTTTTAGCGCCACTGATGCGAACTTCGCCGCTAAGGGAATGTCCGCCTTCGATTTTGAGAACTGTTTCGGATTTCTCGGGCGCTTCGGTTTGTGCGCTTACGGGAGCTGAAGTGTTAATGGGTCGATCCTCCACCATGGATTTAGGGGAAACGGGGAAATTTGTCAAAATTTCGTTTTGATTCTACATGAATAAGTGTGAATAGTCTGATCTAGATCACAGTTTGTATGTTCACTGTTCCGGATGTAGATTCAGGAAATCAATCATCTTTTACGAACAGTCTTGACGTTTTAAAAAAAGCCAAACATAATTAACGATTGTGTGAATAAATTCGCGCCTGCGGGACTGGCGGAATTGGTAGACGCGCTAGATTCAGATTCTAGTGGGAATTTATCCTGTGCGAGTTCAAGTCTCGCGTTCCGCATCAATTCAAGATTGAAGCTTTGATAAATTGCAGTTTAAGCGCCTAAAGCTTACGAGGTAAGTCGCAATCGAAATGGCTTGAGCGTCATCGTAAGGGAAATATTTTTATAAAAATGCTAACGAGTTTACAAAATCCTTTAATTAAGGGCTTTCGTAAGTTGCACAAAAGTCGTGAGCGACGGCAGCAGGGTCTCTACTTGTTAGAGGGGACAAATTTGGTTGAAGCGGCGATCGCCAACCAGTTTGATTTTGCAACGGTATTGTTTACGGAAGCTTGGGCAGAAAAATATCCAGCGTTACGGGAAAAGTTGAGGGGCGATCGCCTAGAGATGGTTTCACCAGAGGTTTTGCAGAAGGTTGCGACAACGGTTAATCCTGACGGCGTTGTGGCGAGTTTAAATAGTGCATTAGTTCAGAGACAGTTGCCTGAGAAATTACATTTAGGGATTGCTATCGAACGCCTGCAAGATCCGGGGAATTTAGGCACTATTATTCGGACGGCAGCGGCCACATCAGTGGAGGCTTTACTCCTCAGTGCGGAGAGTGTCAATCCCGAAAATCCCAAGGTTTTGCGTGCATCTGTAGGGGCTTGGTTTCAGACGCCAGCAGTTGTTTGTGATAATTTTGCGGGGCAAATTGAGGCTTATCGTCAGCAAGGGGTGCAGGCGATCGCCACAATACCCACAGCGACAAAAACCTTTTGGGACATTGATTGGACAAAACCCAGCTTGATTTTGCTGGGAAATGAAGGAGCTGGTTTATCGTCAGAAATTGCGGCTTTAGCAGATGAGCAAGTAACGATTCCGATGGCTCAAGGTGTGGAGTCCCTCAATGCGGCGATCGCCTGTTCGCTATTGCTTTATGAAGCGCAGCGACAAAAATACAGCAAAACATAACTTTAAATAGGTTATTTCTTCGCAATCAAAATAGCTTTAAAAATCAGCTTAAATACCTATTGAATTCACAAAAATGTTTACTTTTATTGTTATGACGAAAGTAGACAGTTTATGTTTGGGAGAATGCCAGCAATAGAAAAAAGCCATTGCAAAAAAGAGAGTATAGATACCTATGAAGCTCGCCTATTGGATGTATGCTGGTCCTGCTCACATCGGCACGCTACGAATTGCCAGTTCTTTTAAAAATGTCCACGCAATCATGCATGCGCCATTAGGGGATGACTACTTTAATGTGATGCGTTCCATGTTGGAGCGAGAGCGAGATTTTACGCCAGTTACAGCAAGTATTGTTGACCGCAATGTTTTGGCGCGGGGTTCCCAAGAAAAGGTTGTGGACAATATTGTCCGTAAAGATAAAGAAGAGCATCCAGATCTGATCGTTCTTACACCCACCTGTACCTCCAGTATTCTCCAAGAAGATCTCGAAAATTTTGTGTCTCGCGCCCAACTTGATGCCAAAGGGGATGTGATTCTTGCAGACGTAAATCATTATCGCGTTAATGAACTACAGGCCGGCGATCGCACGTTGCAACAAATCGTAGAGTATTACATCAAGAAAGCTGAGAAAAAAGGCGATTTAGACACAGAAAAAACAGAGAATCCTTCTGTCAATATTATTGGGATTTCTACCCTCGGTTTTCATAACAATCACGATATCCGTGAACTAAAAAAATTGATGGCAGATTTAGGGATTGAGGTAAATCTTGTAATTCCTGATAAAGCATCAGTCCATGATTTGAAAAAGTTACCGAAGGGTTGGTTTAATTTCATCCCCTATCGCGAACTTGGTCATCTCACCGCGCAATATCTCGAAAAAGAGTTTGGGATGCCCTACGTCGACATTGCACCGATGGGTGTAGTGGAAACAGCCAACTGTATTCGCCGGATTCAGCGAATACTTAATGACCGG
>CAZXBK010000010.1:41657-44235 GCA_964638765.1 uncultured Synechococcus sp.
TAATTACGAAAAGTTTATTGATGACCAAACGCTCTATGTTTCTCAGGCCGCGTGGTTTAGTCGTTCTATTGATTGTCAAAATTTAACAGGCAAAAAAGCCGTTGTATTCGGCGACAATACTCATGCCGCTGCCATGACCAAAATCCTGACGCGAGAAATGGGCATTCATGTGGTTCTGGCGGGAACCTACTGTAAGTACGATGCGGAATGGTTCCGCGAGGAAGTCAAAGATTATTGTGACGACATTCTTATTAGTGAAGACCATGGGGAAATTGCTGATGCGATCGCCCGACTAGAGCCAGCGGCAATTTTTGGGACACAAATGGAACGCCATGTAGGTAAACGCCTCAATATTCCCTGCGGTGTCATTGCTGCACCGATTCATATTCAGAACTTCCCCGTCGGTTACCGTCCATTCTTGGGTTATGAAGGTACCAATCAAATTGCAGATTTGGTCTACAACTCCTTCACCTTGGGCATGGAAGATCATCTTTTAGAAATCTTTGGTGGTCACGATACAAAAGAGGTGATTACCCAAACCATTTCTGCTGATGGCGATCTGAGCTGGACAGCGGAAGCGCAAGGTCAACTTAATAAAATTCCGGGTTTCGTGCGGGGCAAAGTGAAGCGCAACACCGAAAAATTTGCTCGGGAGCGGGGTTTTGCTGAGATTTCCCTAGAGGTTCTGTATGCCGCGAAGGAAGCGGTTGGCGCTTAGGAATCCCGTGATTTTGCTGTAGAGTAAAAAGCCGAATCTTAGAAATCTGCCCTGATGCTAAAAGTTGTTTTCTTTGGCACGCCGCAATTTGCTGTGCCTTACCTCGAACGTTTGCTTGAACACCCGGAGTTTGAAGTACGGGGGGTGGTAACGCAACCGGATAAGCGGCGGGGGCGGGGCAGTAAGCTAATTCCTTCGGCGATCAAAAAAGTGGCGATCACCCATGATTTACAAGTGTGGCAACCAAAGCGCATTAAGAAATCTCCTGAAACTTTGGCGGAGCTAGAAGCGCTGGGGGCTGATATTTTTGTGGTGGTTGCCTATGGGCAGATTTTATCGAAGCAAATTTTAGATATGCCGCGCTATGGCTGTGTGAATGGTCATGGTTCGCTGTTGCCAAAATACCGAGGGGCTGCACCGATTCAGTGGAGCATTGTAAATGGCGAACTGGAAACGGGGATGACCACCATGCTGATGGACGAGGGCATGGACACTGGCGCAATACTTTTAACGTCAAAAAACCCCATCGATCTCTGGATGAATGCCCACGATTTGGCGGTAGAGCTGGCGACTTCAGGGGCAGAACTGATGGTTAAAACGCTTCTTGCATTGCCTGACGATATGGTGATGCCTACGCCTCAAAATCATGATGCGGCTACCTATGCGCCATTAATTCAGAAAGAAGATTTTATTCTCGATTGGACTCAGTCGGCGATCGCCCTTCATAACAAAGTGCGGGGATTTTATCCGGGTTGCGTTTCTACTTTCCGCGGCCAAAAACTTAAGGTGCTCGAAACTGTACCGATCAAACCTGAATATTTCGAGCAGTACCCAGATAAATTAAACGCTCTAAAAACCCTCGATATTCCAGCGGGGCAAACAGGGGAAGTAGTGGCGATCGCCAAAAAGCTCGGGGCAATCGTTCAAACAGGCGATGGTCATATTATGCTCAAGCAAGTCCAGCCTTCCGGCAAAAAAGCTCAGTCGGGTTGGGATTTTGTAAATGGGCAACGTCTAGAGCTTGGCGATCGCCTTGGTGAATAACGTATCTGACGTTACTACCATTCTCACTCGTTTTTTATTGCATCACATTTTATAGATTTATCAATGGCTTTAGAGAATCAAACACCGGGGAGCTGGATTTTTTCACGGGATATTTTAGCTTGGTTACGACAGGCAAATCTAACACAACAATTGCCACTTCCTTACCAAGAATTCGCAGCTCAATGCAACGTTTATTTTGACGAAAATAGTGATTTACAAATAAAAAATGGCAGTCAATTATTTCAAGATTTAGTCAAGAGTTGCAGAGAACACAATTTCTCTAAAAATATCGAATTTCATTTGCCAACTTGCAGAATCTTTGTCAACTTAGAAGACCCTCGATTTTTTCAAGTAATTAACGAGTTAACCTGTGAAGAAAATGACAAAAAAATAATCAAACAACTTTTAAAAGAAGGCGATAGTTTTTTTGACATTGGGGCAAATCACGGTAGTTTTTCAATACTTGCGGGACAGGTTTTAGGGAATTCTGGCAAAATCCTTGCAGTAGAAGCACAGCCAAGATTGGCAAAACTAGTCAAACAGTCCCTCGCTGCCAACTTGACCTGTGATTTCCAAGTGCATCAATTAGCTCTCGGCGATCGTCATGGTGAGATCGAATTTATGATTCCGGTGGATTCGTCTGGTTCGGCGGGAGTGTTCGCGGGTCATTCGGCTACCCATGATTTTCAAAAGTTGACGGTAGCCCTAAAGCCCTTTGATGACTTGGTTAACGCTGATGACTTTAAACCGAAAGGCCTGATGAAACTGGATATTGAAGGAAGTGAATATTTTTTCCTCAAGGGTGCGGAAAAGACA